>JACDBY010000057.1 GCA_013694685.1 Actinomycetota bacterium | reverse complement strand
GACGGAGCGGACGACGGCGGCGAACTCCGGCACCTCGGCCTCCGGCAGGCCGGCAGCCGGCTCGTCCAGGAGCACGAAGCCCGGTCGCGTCGCGAGCGCTCGGGCCACGCCGAGGCGGCGCTCGTCGCCGTGGGAGAGGACGCCTGCCGGTGCCTCGGCCCGGTCGCCGAGCCCGAGCAGACCTAGGAGCTCGTCGGCGGTGCTGCGCGCGGCCCGGGGGGAGGCTCCCGATCCGAGGGCCGAGACCTCGACGTTCTCGCGGACCGACAGCGACCGGAAAGGGTGGCTGTGCTGGAACGTCCGCGCGACCCCGTGCCGTCCTCTGCGACTCGCCGTCCACCTTGTCACGTCCCTGTCCTCGAGCTCGACCGTCCCCGAGGACGGCCGATCGAAGCCCGTCAGAAGATTTACGAGCGTCGATTTCCCCGCTCCGTTCGGTCCGATCAGGCCGACCACCTCGTGCCGGTGCAGCGTGAGAGAGACGTCCCGCACGGCGTGGACACCGTCGAACGAGCGGGAGAGACCGGCGGCCCGGAGCGTTCCTCCGGGCTGCCGATCCTCCTGCGGCTGCTCTTCCGCGTCGATCTGCGATCGTCCCGGTCTAGATCTTGGGAACGACCTTGGCGACGACCGTGCCGATCCGCTTTCCCTTGTTGCTCTGGATCTGGATCACGCGGTACTGCCGGCCGAACACGGAGTGGAGCGACGGTGAGAAGCTGACGAGGCCCGACAGCGTCGGCACCTTCTTGAACTTCTCCATCGTGCTCGCGAGCCTTGCGCCGTTGGTCGAGCCGCCCGAGCGCTTGATTGCCGTCACGACGCCGTCGATCGCGGCCGAGCCCGTGACGAACCCGCCGGTGCCCGCCTTGAGCGTCTTCGCGAGCGCGTTCACGGCACTCGCCGGGTCGTCGCCGAAGATCGAGGCGTAGGTGACGAAGTAATAGTTCGACACCTGCGGCTCTTTTGTTACCCAGTACGTCCCGTCACCGGCCCAGGAGTTCAGGACGGGCGTCGAGTTCCCGAGCGTTCGGAGCCCCGAGAGCATCTGCGGGAGCGCCCCGAACGCACCGGCGGTCGAGGTCACGATCACGTCGGCCTTACGGCCGTTGAGCCGCGTCACCGCGTTCGTGATGTTCGTCGAGCCGAGCGACTGGTAGCTCTCCTCGGTGACGATCTTGCCACCGAGCTGCGTGAACCGGGCCTTGAACGCCTTGACGACGTCCTTGAAGTAGACGATCACCGTGTCCGTCGCGAGGCTCGCCGACCGCCAGCCTTTCCTCCACGCGAACTCCGCCATCGCCGAGCCCTCGTCCTGCGCGACGTTGCCGAACGAGAACGCGAGCCTGCCCTTGGCACCGAACCGCTTCGGCCCCATCTGGTCGGTGCCGATGCACGGTGCGACGGCGAGCACGCCGCGGTTGATCGATTCCTGCACGACCGGTGCCGCGAAGTCGACGTCGCACGTGGTGAAGATCACGTCCGCGCCGCGCGACAGGAGCTTCGCCGCGCACGCGCGGGCGATCGCCGGCTTGTTCCCCTGGGTATCGCAGGTCGAGATCCGGAGTGACCGTCCTTTGACGCCACCGCGGGCGTTCACCTGCTTGACGCGGATCTGCGCAGCAGCGAGCGCGGGACCGTCGAACGGGGCCATCGCGCCGTTGCCGTCGAACGCCCAGCCGATCACGATCGGATCGGACTGTGCCGCCGGCGCGGACGCGGCGCTCATCGCCGCCACCGCCGTGAGCGCCGTACCGAGCGCCACGAGCGCCCCAAGCTGCTTTCGTGTCATCACGCCTCCTGTGGACTGGTGGATGTGCGGTCGTCGTGCCACGACGCCTCCTTCGCCTTGACGAGACGGAGGAGCGCCGTGTGCAGGGGAACGGGGACACCGAGGCGCTCCGCCTCGCGCACGAGCGACCCCGTGATCAGGTCGATCTCGGTCGCCCGCTCGGCCTCGACGTCCTCGAGCATCGACGGGTAGTGCGCCGCGCCGCGCCGCGTGGCGAGGACGTTCATCTCCCACGGGTCCTCGTGGAGGTCGATTCCTGCCGCCTCGGCGACGGCCTTTCCCTCCTCGACGAGGTCGTGGACGAGATGACCGAGATCCTCGGGCGCCTCCTCGGCGGCGAAGTGCGGATCGTGCGGCAGTCCCGTGAGGGCGGCGACCGCGTTCACCGTCGCGTTGAAGATCAGCTTCGACCACTGCGCAGGCCGCAGGTCGGAGAGCACCTCCGCCTCGAGACCGGAAGAGCGGACGAGCGCGCCGATCTCCTCGACGCGCGCGAGGGGCGTCTCCTCGTAAGGACCCATCCACGTGGCGGTGTCGAGGATGTACTCGACCTCGATGTCGGAGTGCTTCGTCCCGGACATGAAGGTGACCGCAGAGACGAGCGGCCAGTCGCCGTGTGTCCGGACGACCTCCTCCGCACCGAGCCCGTTCAGTGTGGTCATCATCGTCGCCTCGGGAAAGCGACCTGCAAGCGTCGCCGCCGCCTCCTCCAGCCCGGTCGCCTTCGTGGCGATGATCCCGAGGTCGAACTGCTCGAGCTCGTCGGGATCGTCGGCGGCCGTGAGGCGCGCACGGAGGTCGCTGCGACCCGAGACGCGAAGGCCGTCGCGATTGAGGGCGTCTGCATGCTCACGGCGTCGGGTCAGCACCGAGACGTCGGCCACCTGCGCGAGATGCCCTGCAAAGAGGCTTCCGATCACCCCCGCCCCGATCACGCAGACTCGATCGATCACGCGCCACTCGGTGACATGTCAACCATCACCGGCGAGTATCGCGCCCGGTGACATGACAGTCAAACACGTGGCGGACTTCAGTCCGACGCCTGCTCTTCGGCAAGCCGCCGGAGCTCCTCGTCGCTGACGAGGCCTCGCTTCTGGGTGCCAAGGCGCTTCACGGCGGCCAGCAGGTCGGCGTGGCGCTCCTCCCCCACGTCGAGCCCCAGGCGCCCGAGCACGATCCGGATCGAATCGATCCCGCTCTTCTTGCCGAGCACGATCCGTCGCTCGGCACCGACGAGCTCCGAGGAGTACGGCTCGATCGCGGGCGGATCGTGGAACTGCGCCGCGACCGCGCCCGACTCCCGGGTGAAGAGCGCGTCGCCTGTAACAGCTTTCCAAGGCGGGAGCGGCGTCCCCGCGCGCTCCGCGACGAGCCGTGAGAGTCTGCGTGCTTTCGTCAGGTCGAGTCGCGTCGGAGTTCCGTAGAGCGCCTCGAGCGCGAGCGCGACCTCGACGAGGTCGGCGTTGCCTGCCCTCTCCCCCATGCCGTTGATCGTTCCGTGCACCCAGGTCGCACCCGCCTGCACAGCCGCGATCGCGGCCGCTGTGCCGAGCCCGAAGTCGTCGTGGCCGTGCCAATGCACGGGAACGTCGAGCCGATCGAGTGTCCGCGACACGAGGAACGCGGCGGCCTCGGGCGTTGCGATCCCGAGCGTGTCGACCACCACCACCTCGACCGCGCCGGCCTCGACGGCGGCGGCATACGCGCGGTCGAAGAACTCGAGATCGGCGCGTGACGAGTCCACGCCGAAGAAGGCGACCCGGATTCCGTTCCCAGTAGCGAAAGAGACGGCCTCCCGGATCCGCTCGAGCATCGTCTCGCGGGAGACGCCGAGCGCGGCGAGCTTGCCGTCGGAGATCGGGCTCTCGATCACGGAGGCGCTGACCCCGAGCTCGACGAGCGCCCCGACGTCCGCCTGCACGGCCCGCGAGAAACCCCAGACCTCGGCGCGCAGCCCTGCTCCGGCGATGAGCTGCACCGCCTGGTAGTCGTCCTCGGAGACGCGCGGGAAGCCTGCTTCGATGCGGTCGATTCCCGCGTCGTCGAGCGCGCGGGCGAGCTCGAGCTTGTCTTCCGGGCCGAGCACGACCCCGACCGTCTGCTCGCCGTCCCGGAGTGTCGTGTCGTAGAGCCCGACCGTGCCGCGTGGCTGCGGCTCGAGCGCCTGCTCGTTGATCGAACCCGTCCACACCTTCGCCCGGTCGATCACGGTGTCGTCCTCTTGGTCATCGGGTCGGGGAGCTTGAACAGTCCGTAGCAAGCTCGGTCATGCGTGCGCCTGCACGATCCCGTCGGGAAACGGACTGAGCTTCTCCGGGCCGTTTGGCGTGATGAGGAAGTTGTCCTCGAGACGGAGGCCACCACCCTTCTGCCAGTAGCATCCTGGCTCGATTGCAAGCACCATGCCGGTCTCGACCGTCCCGCCGCCGGCCTGATGGGCGTAGGGCGGTTCGTGGGCTCGCGCCCCGACACCGTGACAGATCGGGTGCGACGGCTGCCCCGGATAGCCCATCGCGTCGATGCCCGCGCGGATCCTGCGGTCGAGCTCGGCAAGGCTCACGCCAGGCGCGCAGAACCCGACCGCATCGTCGTACACGTCTCGCAGACGGGCCTCGAGCTCGCGATAGTCGTCTTTCAGATCGCCCACGACGATGTTCTTGGTGTGATCGCACCAGTATCCGTCCGCGCAGACCCAGATCTCGAAGAGCGTCGGCTCTCCCTCGACGACGGGTCGGCTGGTGGTCGCGGTGAATGTCTTGATCCCGGTGCCGGCCCAGACGAGGGAGAAGCCGAGCGCGAGCTCGACCTTGCCGGCCCAGCCGGTCCCCTCGCCGTGGACGAAGCCGAGCCACTCGGCCGCGATCTGCGCCTCGGTCGTCCCCGGTCGGATCACACCCCGAACGTGATCCATGGCTGCGGCGGCGATCTCGTTTGCGAGGCGCATCCGCTCGAGCTCCTGTGGCGTTTTGAGTGCGCGCGCCTCCACGAGCACGGGCGTGGCGTCGACCGCGTCCGGAAACGCGTCGAACCAGTCTTTTGTGAACGTCGTCGGCTCGCCGACCATCCGGTCGGCTGCCTGCGTCCCGAGCGAGAGCTCGAGACCGACCGTGCCGTACTCGCGCGCCACCGCCGTGGCAAGCTCCAGCGTTCGCAGAGTCGGGGGCCGCGGATCGGTCGGCTCGTAGCCGGCGACGAGGCGGATGTCTGTCGTCCAGGCCGTCCGCGCCGCATCGTCGGCCGACGCCTCGAGGCACAGCAGCACGGGGTCGCCCTCCCGCGGGAAGCAGACGGCGTCATATCCCTTCATACCCCAGAAGTTGGTCAGGTAGAGCACGTTGTCGGGCGCTCGGGCGACGATCGCATCGATCTCCTGCTCGGCCATCGAGGCACGGACGCGCTCCAGCTTGTCGTCGTCGCGGGGCCAGCCCACCTAGACGTCCTCGCCCCACGGACGCACCCGTGGCGGCGGCTGGGTCCCGTGACCCTCCTGCCACGAGACAACCTGGTTGCGAAGCACGCCGATTCGCTCGATCTCGGCCTCGATCACGTCACCCGGCTTGAGGTACAGACGGGCGCGCTCCTCCGGCGACTTGAAGCCCGCCACCCCGGACACGGTTCCGGTCGAGAGCACGTCGCCCGCCGAGTACCCGAGCCCGGAGAAGTTGGAAAGGATCGCGGGGATCGTCACGGACATGTTCCCCGAGTGGGACTCCTGCCGCACCTCGCCGTTGACGCGGAGCTCCATCCGGAGGTCGTGCGGGTCGGGGATCGCGTCGGGCGTCACGATCCACGGGCCGAGGGGGCAGAACGTGTCGATCGCCTTGCAGAAGGAGAAGACACCGGAGCGCATCTCGCCTCGCTGGATGTCGCGCGCGGTGATGTCGTTGAAGATGACATAGCCGCCGACGTACTCCATCGCCTGCTCGGGCGTGAACCACTTCCCCGGCTTCTTGAGGACGACTGCGAGCTCGAGCTCGTAGTCGAGTTCCTCGGTCAGGTGCTCGGGGTAGATCACGGCCTCGTCCGGACCGACGATCGCGTCGACATTCTGGAAGAAGTTGATCCACGGCGCGATGTCGTGCGACCAGCCGACGTTCTCCGACTCGGTCTTGTGCTCGCGAAAGTTGCCGGCCGTGTGGAAAAACTTCTTCGGCACGATCGGCGCGCGGAGGCGCGTGTCGGCGAGCGAGACGCGCTCACCCGTCTCGTCCGCGCCGCCGCGCTCGAAGTACTCGCGCATCGTCGGGACGTCGAGGACGGTGATCTCATCGCCTCCGAGCACCCCGACTCGGCCGTCGCCCTCGCCGAAAGTGACGAGCTTCACGCGTGCGCCTTCCGTCGGCTGCGTTTGTGTTGATTCAACACAAGCGTTGTCTCACGCCACGCCACATACGCGCATCACCACGCGGGCATAGACGGCGGCTGTCCGTACGAGGCCGTCGATCTCGAGGTTCTCACCGAGCTCGACGTCCATCAGCCCGGTCGAGGTGCCGTAGTTCACGGTCGGGATGCCGTACCGGGTCAGAACGGACGCGTCGGAGAACCACCGGGTGACGTCCCGGCCCGGCGCCGTGCCGTAGACCTCCTCGTGGGCCACGTCGATCGCCGCGACGAGCTCGTGCGCCCCGTCGATCTCCGCCCCCGGCGCGGTCACGTAGACCTCGCCCCCGATCTCGTAGGACGGGAACCGCTCCGCCAACCCGCGCACCATCTCGAGCACCTCGCTTCGCGCGACGCCCATTGCCTTCCGCGGTGGCACGCGCACGTCGAGGAAGAGGTCTGTGTGATGCGGCGTCCGCGAGACCCGCCACCCGAAACCGCCCTCGATCGCGCCGACCGAGACGATCGCCTTCGCCCCGTCGTGCCCGTTTGCCGGATCGTCCTCCCAGGTCGGGATCCACTCCTCGACGGCCGCGAGCACCTCGCGCGCCCTCAGGATGGAGTTCTCGCGCCGCTTCCCCTCACTGAAGGCCGTGTGCACGAAGTTGCCGTGGATACGAATCCGCAGCCAGAGCGCGCCGAAGTGGGCGAGCACCACCTTCCCCTCGGTGGGCTCTCCGAGGAGGCACATGTCGGCCACGCCGCCGTGCGAGACGAGGTAACGCGTACCGGCCCCGTAACCGCGGTACTCGGCCCCGCTCGCGTCGCCGTACTGCGTTTTCTCGATCTCGCCGCACACGGCGGCGATCAGCACGTCGCCGCGGAGCCGGACGCCCGCGTCGCCAAGCGCTCGCACGGCCTCGACGTAACAGGCGAGCGCACCCTTCATGTTCGAGATCCCGAGCCCGTAGAGCCGTCCATCGCGCACGAATGCCTCGGGCTGGAATCCGGGGACGTCGCGCAGCCATGGCTCGCGCCCGGAGTACGACGTGTCCATGTGTCCATTGAGCATGAGGCTTTTGCCGCCGCCCATGCCCTCGAGGACCCCGAGGACGTTCGCGCGGCCGTCTTCGACCTGCTGCCACTGAGAGTGCAGGCCGAGGTCGTCGTAGAGCGACGCCATGAGCTCGGCCATCGCCTGCTCGCCCCCGGTGAAGCTGTGCACGCCGACCATCCGGCTCGCCGTCTCCACCAGTCGCTCACGGTCGACGACCACCCGCTCGGCTTCGATTCCCATCGGCGCCGAATCCTAGGTGCGGAAGTGCGGCAGGACCTGCTCGCCGAAGAGACGGATCTGCCCGGGGCGGTCGTCGCCCCAGAGCTCGAGCATGATGTGGGTGCAGCCCGCGTCGCGGTACTCCTCGATCGCCTCGATGCAGTCGGTCGGCGTCCCGGCGATCGGCTTGCACTTGTCGAGGAGCGTGTCGCTCACCTTGGCCTTGGCGGCGAGCCGGCCACCCTCTTCCATCGCCTCGGCAACGGGGCGGATCTCGGCCTCTTCGATGTCGGCGAGGTCGAGTAGGACGTCGGCAGAGCCCTGGATGTTCTGCACCTTGTTCGCGAGGTACATCCCGGCGATCTCGCGCGCGCCGTCGCGACCGAGATCGCGATCCGTGGCGTGGATCGAAGCGACGACCGTACAGCCGATGTCGATCTCGGCAGCGACGTTCCCGACCGTGTACCGAACGAAGGCCGGGGTCGTGATCGACGGTGTCAGGCACCCGTCGCCGATCTCACCGGCGAGCGCCTGCATCTTCGGCGCGGTGGCGGCAACGTAGACCGGTGGCACCTCGCGCGGCGCGTGGGCGTTCGCGTCCTGCGCCGGCACGTCCGCAGACCAGGTCTCGCCTTCGTACTGGTAGGCATCGCCACCCAGCACGCCGCGGACGATGGAGACCGCGTCCCGCATCGGGCCGAGCGTCTTGCGCGTCTGCATCCGCGCGTTGTTGAGGAAAATCTTCGACGTTCCGAAACCGAGCAGAAATCGCCCCGGCCCGGCTGCCTCCTGCACGATGCGCGCGTCCATCGCGACCTGGATCGGATGACGAGTGAAGGGCGAGATGATCCCCCAGCCGATCGTGAGCCGCTTCGTCTCGCGCGCCAGCAGCGCAGAGACGACGGTCGCTCCCCGCGGCTCCATCTGATGCTTGCGCCACCACGGGTAGGCCTCGGCGAGCCACACCGTGTCGATCCCCGCCTCGTCCATCGCCCTCGCCGAGGCGAGCATCTCGTCGAGCGGCTCCATCGTGAGCTGCATGACGCCGATTCGAAACGGCACGGACACGTCAGCGCTCCTCGCTCGTCCGCTCTGTCATCCGCGGTAAATCTACTCCATCGGTGCACGGTGACATGTCAGATGTCGCCCCGTCATCGCCTCCGGCCGCTGTCGTACATATGCCCGCCGGCGTTCTCGACGCGGAGTAACGGCGTGTCGGCGGCGTCGCCGACCGAGCCGACCCGGCATGCGAGGCGGGGAACCTGGATGGTCGCGTGTCGCGTACCGACTGAGGCCGTAGGCGCGGCCGGCCGGGTGGTCGGCTTCGGCTACCGAACGAGCTGACCGCTCGGTCGCACAACGAGCCAGAGGCCGCCGAACTCGTCGACGTTCTGGCAGGTGACCTGTCCCGGCCGAACGTCGTCGACGTAGTAGTAGAGCGGCCAGCCGTTGTAGGTGACCTGCCGTCGCCCGTCTCGTCGCCGCGTCGTACCGAGCAGCGACCGCTTGACGCCCGGACCCGCGCGCAACTGCGCTTTGCGCGCGTACTGGACGGGCCATGCCGTCGCACAGGCTCCGTAGCATTGACTTGGCCCGCCGCGCTCGTCCCGAGTGAAGCCGTAGAGCGCACGCCCGCGGCCGTCGAAGAGAATCGCGCCGTATCGCGTGTTGCGTACCGTCAACGTGGCAGTTGCCTGAGTTCCCGCGGTGGTTCCGCCGGCGCGGGCTTCGGCGGTCTGGCTCACAGAGCCACCCAGCGCGACAAGGCCGAGAGCGCCGAGGATCAGCAGTCCCACGGTGGATCGAGCGAGCGTTCTCCGGTTCACGGTCGTCTCCTGAGTCGAGAGTGCTATCGCCATTGCAGCGGTCACTGCTTAGCAGGGACTCACGGATCTCTTACGAGGCTGTGAAGTCGCGACCAAGCCGGAAGTGGTGGAGATCGACGTTTCCGAAGGCGATCGGCGGTCAGCGGGACGGTCGGGAGCTAGGACCGCGCCAGCCCTCGGCGCTGGAGCTCCTGCATGAGGTGCTGCATGATCTGGCGGGCCTGCGCGTGCGACGTCCACGTCTACCACCTTGCGACAAGCTCGAGGCTGACCTGGCCGCCCACGCCTCGTCACGGTGACGAGTTCGGCTACAGCTCATCGCCTCATCGCCGGACTCCGACGGCACTAGCTGGTCGCGCCGCCGCCCTTCGCCTGCTGCACATGCTCGGCGACCGCGGCGAGGACGTGACCGACCTGCTGATTGACGATCGGCTGGAGCACGCGCTGGCCCATCGACCCGACGGGGCCTGCGATCTTGACGTCCGCCTCCCAGGCCATCGAGGTCTTCTCGCCCTCGCCGGAGAGGGTGAACGCCGTCTGCATGTTCATCAGCGCGCCGACGCCGGTGCCCTTCGCGCTCAGCGAGGCGAACTCGGGCGGGCGCTCCTCGAGCTTCTCGAACGAGATCGACATCTTGAGCCCGCCGAGCCCGAGCGGCACCTTCACCTTCGCCGACCAGTGCCTGTCGTCGGCGATCTCGAAGCTCTCGATTCCCGGCATCGTCTTCGCCATCTTCTCTGGGTCGTTGATCACGCTCCAGACGACCTCGCGCGGCGCGTCGAACTCCTTCGTCCCTTCGAGCTTCACTGCTTGACCACCTCCACCGTGTCGCGGGACCGCTCGGGATGACGGAGCATGTCCCAGACGCGGTGATAGGGATTGTGGCTGTCGGTCACGAGGGCGCCTCCTGCGGCGCGGAGCGCGTCCTGGAGCGCCGCGCAGACACAGTGGATGCCGCCACCGCCGCCCTCCCCCATCCCTTTCGTGCCGAGCGGCGTGAAGGGAGAAGGTGACTCGACCGACGAGGTCTTGAGCGGCGGCATGTCGAGCGCGTGCGGGACGTGGTAGTCGTAGAAGTTGGGTGTCAGCAGGTTGCCCTCGTCGTCGTAGACGAACGACTCAAACATCGCCGCGCCGATCGCGTGCGCGGTCGCGCCCATCACCTGACCCTCGACGATCTGCGGGTTGATGCGGACGCCACAGTCGTCGACGGCTGCGTAGTCGACGATCTCGTAGACACCCGTCTCCGGGTCGACCTCGACGACGCACGCATGGATCTGCATCGCGTAGGTCAGGGTGAGGTTCCCGAACTTCTTCTCCTTGTCCGGCACGTCGAACTGCGGACGGAAGACGAAGCGCGCGTTCATCGGCGGCGGGTCGACCGGGAAGCCCGCGTTGTTCGCGTTCGGGATCGCGCCGAGCGCCATGAACGGGAGCGCCGCCTCGTGGTTCTCGGCGATGCGGGCGAAGCCGTCGGCCAGCTCGATCGCCTCGATCGGGCACTGGAAGACCATCGAGGCGAGCGTCTTCATCTGCTCCGCGAGCTCATCGGCCGCACCCTTCACGGCGCCGAGGCCTGTAACCGCGAACTGGCTCGCATACGTTCCCGAGAAGCCCGCGTGCGAGTTCCAGTAGCTGTCGTGCCCGGCGCGCACGTGAACCAGGTCGACGTCGCAGCCGAGGATGTCCGCCACGACCTGGGCGGCCGTCGTCTCGTGCCCCTGCCCCTGTGGCGTCGTCCCGAGCGTGACGACGATCTCGCCGAAGATGTCGAGCTTCACCGTCGCGACCTCGTTGTTCCCCGAGAACTGGAGCTCGGGGTTCAGGAGCTGTGACTGCCCGAAGTTGTTCGTGCCGGAGTCGAGCGTCGAGCCGATCCCGACCCCGAGGAGCTTTCCGCGCTCGACCGCCTCCGCCCGGCGCTGCTCGACGGTGTCGTAGCCGATCAGCTCGAGCGCCAGGTCGAGCGCGCGGGGGTAGTCGCCCGAGTCGTAGACGCAGCCGTTCGGCGTCTCGTACGGCATGTCCTCGGGTTGGACGTAGTTGCGCTTCCGCAGCTCGACGCGGTCGAAGCCGAGTTCCTGCGCGACGATGTCGATGATCCGCTCGGTGAACCAGAGGTGCTGCATGCGCGAGTACCCGCGATTCGGCGAGACCGGTGCCTTGTTCGTCATCGCCTGCGTGAACTCGAGGCGGAGGTTGCGCCAGCGGTACATCCCCGGCGCGACCTGCGACCAGATGACTCCGCCGAGCGGCTCGTAGCGCAGATACGCGCCGGCGTCGTCGATCGCCTTCGTCCGAAAGGCCGTCATCGTCCCGTCGGACTGGACGGCGACCTCCGTGTCGAGGAACCAGCGCTCGTTGCCGTGGGACATCGACTGGTGGAAGTCGGTGCGCCACTCCGTCCACTGCACCGGCCGGTTCAGCTTGCGCGCGAGGAGGCAGCAGGCAACGAGTTGCGGGTGCGAGGTGATCTTGTTGCCGAAACCGCCGCCGATGTCCTGCGTGATCATCCGCAGCTTGTCGGTGCCCACCCGCATCGCGGGCGCCATCATGATCACCGCGAACCCGGGGAACTGGTTGTTCGTCGTGATCGCCCACTGACCGGTGCCACGGTTCCACTCGACGAGCGCACCGTCTAGCTCGAGCGGCGTCGAGTTGAACCGGTCGAAGTGGAGCTGCGAGATCGAGACCACGTGGTCGGCCTCGGCGAAGGCGCCGTCGACGTCGCCCCACTCCCAGACCCCGGTGTAGGACAGGTTCCCGCCGCAGTCCTCGTGCAGCACGGGTGCGCCGTCCTCGAGCGAAGCCCGTGCGTCGACGACCACCTCGAGCGGCTCGTAGTCGACCTCGACGAGCTCGGCGGCATCGCGGGCGAGCTCGCGCGTCTCGGCAACGACGGCCGCGACCGGCTCGCCGAGGTAGCGCACCTTGCCAACCGCGAGCGCGTAGTCCTTGACCTGGCCGCCGGGATCGGCCGCGATCTGGAAGAACGGGTCGGTGAGGATCGCGACCTCGTCGCCGGTGAGGGTGCCATACACGCCCGGCAACGCGAGCGCGGCGCTCACGTCGACCGACTGGATCCGCGCGTGGGCATACGGCGAGCGGACGAAGTGCAGGTAGCCCATCCCGTGGCGCTTGACGTCGTCGAAGAAGACCCCCTGCCCCTCGACGAGCCGCTTGTCCTCCCGCCGCGGGACGCTCTGACCGACGTAGCCCTTCTGCAGGGTCGTCGTCTCGGTGGCCGTCGTCGTCTCGGTCGTGCTCACGCCGCCTCACCCTTCCCGACGGCCACGACCGCCTCGACGATGTTCCAGTACCCCGTGCAGCGGCAGATGTTGCCCTGGAGCGCGACCTTGACCTCGTCCTCGGACGGGCTCGGGTTCTCGGCCAGGAGGGCGCTCGCGCTCATCAGCATTCCCGGCGTGCAGTAGCCGCACTGGAGGCCGTGATGCTCGTGGAACGACCGCTGGAGCGGCGTCAGCTCCTCGCCGGCGAGCCCCTCGACCGTCATCACGGTCGCGCCGTCCGCCTGCACGGCGAGCACGGCGCAGCTCTTCACCGCGACCCCGTCAAGGTGGACGGTGCACGCGCCGCAGCTCCCCGTGTCACAGCCGATGTGCGTCCCCGTCAGGTCGAGGTCGTCGCGGAGGAAGTGCACGAGCAACCGGCGCACCGGAACCTCGTGCTCGCTCTCCGTGCCGTTCACGGTGACGGTGACGACGGCGCTCGTGATCGGCTCGTTCACGCTCATCCGCTCGCTCGCTCGGCCGCCTGGAGGACGGCGCGCACGACCGACGTCTCGGTGAGGCTGCGCCGGTAGTCGGCGGACGCGTGGACGTCGGAGGGCGGATCGAGCGTCTCGCCGAGCCCCTCCACCGCCGCGCGCACGTCCGCCTCGTCGACGTCGACGCCCGAGAGCCGAGACTCGACCAGCGTGGCCCGCACCGGCACGGCGGCGACGCACCCTAGTGCGATCCGCCACCGGCCGTCGTCGACCGAAGCAGCGGCGTTCGCGATGTACGTCCCGTGCGCCCCGAGTGTCACGCCGGACATCCCGTCACCGCCGCCGCCCGCCGGCACGGAGACGCGGGTCAGGAGCTCGCCCTCCCGCACCGCGGTCTCGAAGACCCCGACGAAGAAGTCCTCCACGGAGACCGTCCGCTCACCATCCTCGGAGAGGATCGTCATAGTCGCGTCGAGGGCCACGAGGAGCGGTGGGAAGTGGTTCGTCGGGTCGTTGACACAGATGTTCCCGCCGAGCGTCCCGCGGTTCCGCACCTGGACGTCCGCGACGGTCGCCGCGACCTCGGCGAGGATCGGCCGGCTCACCTCGACCTCCGACGAGCGCATGAGCGCGGAGAGCGTCACCATCGCGCCGATGTCGAGCGTCATGCCCTGGACACCGACGAGTCGGAGCTCCGCGAGCTTTCCCAGGTCGACGAGGACTTCGGGCGAGGCCGCGCGCTGCTTCATCACGTTGAGCAGTGTCTGCCCACCCGCGAGCGCTCGGGCGCCGTCGTTCCCTGCGAGGAGCGAGAGCGCCTCCTCGACGGTCGCCGGGCGCGCGTAGCCAACCTCGCGGAGCAGCATGGGGACGATTCTGTCACACCGGCCCAGCTGACATGTCAACGAGTACGAGGTGGTAGCCTCGCCGACGTGGCGGGCTTCGACGCCGTCCTCGTCGGGTCGGGGATCAACGCGCTGACGGCCGCGGCGCTCCTGGCCCGCGACGGCTGGAGCGTCTGCGTCCTCGAGCAGTCCGACCGGCTCGGTGGGGCCATCCGCACCGAGGAGGGCTACACCAGGCCGGGCTTCACGCACGAGCTCATGAGCTCCTGGCACCCGCTCTTCGTGGGCTCGGCGGCGTACGGCGAGCTCGGGGACGAGCTCCACCGACGCGGGCTCGAGTACCTCAACACCGATCTACCGACGGGAACGGCGTTTCCGGACGGCTCGGGGATGGTGCTCCACACGTCGCTGGAGGCCAACATGGCCGAGTTCGACCGTTTCGCGCCGGGTGACGGAGCTGCGTGGGAGCGCCAGTTCGACAAGTTCATGGCGAATGCCGACCTTAGCTTCGGCGTCCTCGGCACCGAGCTGTGGTCGGGCGCGGGGCTCGGGCTCGGGCAGCAGGCCCTGCGCCGATTCGGACGGCGGGGGCTGCTCGAGTTCGCCGGGCACGCGGTCACCTCGTGCCGCGACTGGACGACCGCGACCTTCGCCTCCGAGGAGGCGCGGGGCCTGCTCGCCCCGTGGGTGCTCCACACCGGCCTCGGCCCCGAAAGTGCCGTCTCCGGTTTCATGACGCAGGTCATCGCCTGCGCGCTCCAGCTCGGCGGCATGCCTGTCCCCGCCGGCGGTGGCAATCGGCTGGTCGAGGCGCTCGCAGGCATCGTCCGCGACGCGGGTGGCGCCCTCCGCACGAGTGCCGACGTCGAACGAATCCTCGTGGCGGACGGCACCGCAAACGGCGTCGTCCTCGCGGGCGGGGAGACGATCGGGGCGGGACGGGCCGTGATCGCCGGCGTCACACCGACGCAGCTCTACGGCCGCCTCCTCGACGCGCGAGACACCGCGGTGGAGATCCGCGACGCCGCCACCCGCTACCGCTACGGCCGAGCAGACCTCCAGATCCACGTCGCACTCGACGAGCCTCCACGGTGGCGCGGCCCGGACGCCGAGCGTCTCGGCCGGACCGCGATCGTGCACGTGACGCGGGGGTTGGACGGCGTCTCGCGCGCTGTGAACGAGGCGGAGCGCGGCCTCCTGCCTACCGAGCCGACCATCGTCGTCGGTCAGCCGTGTGCGGTCGACCCGTCGCGCGCGCCCGCAGGAAAGTCGATCCTGTGGCTCCAGCTCCAGGAGCTTCCCGCCGGAAAGGTCCTGGGCGACGCCGCGGGCGAGCTCGACGTCGCAGACGGGACTTGGAGCGAAACGCTGCGCGAGGCGTATGCCGATCGGGTTGTTGCTCACTTGGACAACGTCATCGAGAACGTCTCGAGTGCAGTGCTCGACCGGCGCGTGCTCTCGCCCGCCGATCTCGAGCGGCTGAATCCGAATCTCGTCGGCGGCGACCCATACGCCGGCAGCTGCGCGCTCGACCAGAACCTCCTCTGGCGTCCGTTCGCCGCGTCGCCCGGCCACGCAACGGTCGTCGATCGCTTGTGGCACGTCGGGGCGAGCACCCATCCCGGACCGGGCCTCGGGGCAGGCTCGGGCTACCTCGTCGCCAAGGCGCTCACGAAGCCTGCGCTCCGCCGCCGAGTCCTTGCAAAGCTTCCAGGACGCTCGTGAAGCTCTCGCTCTCGACGGTGTCGACGGTCAACGCGTCCTTCGCGGAGGACGTCGAGGCGTACGCGGCCGCCGGCTTCGACGCGATCGGTCTCTGGGAGATCAAGCTTCCCGCTGACGACGAAGCGAACCTCGTGCTCCTGCGGGAGCACGGACTCGAGGTCTCCAATTGCGTGCCGACGGTACCGTCCTTCCTCCAGCTGGGCGTCCCCGGGCTTGAAGGGCCGCCGGACCCCGACGAGCGCCTGGAGGCGATCTGCGCGTCCATCGGACGTCTCGCGCGCTACGAGCCGGACTGCGTGCTCGTTCTCAGCGGGCCGGCCGGCGACCGGTCGGACGACGAGGCGCGTGCGCTCGTCCGCGCCGGACTCCAGCGGGTAGCCCTCGTGGCCCGCGAGGCGGGGGTCACACTCGGATTCGAGCCTGTCCACCCCGGCCAGCGCGACCACGCGGGGTTCGTCTGCACTCTCGCAGACGCGCTCGCGCTGCTCGACGAGGCGGGTCTCGACGATGTCGGGATCATGGCGGACACCTACCACCTCGCGGGCGAGTCGTCCGCAGCGCTTGTCGGAATCGTCGAACGCCTGTCCGGTCTGCACGTCGCCGAGCTCCCTCCGACAGGCGATGCATCGGGCACGCGCTTGCTGCCGGGAGCGGGCGACGGCTCGTCGCTCGATGCCGTCCGGGCACTCCGCGAGGCGGGCTGGGACGGCACGCTCGACGTCGAGATCTTCTCGACGCCCGACGACTTCTGGGCGTTGCCCGCGGACGAGGCGGCCCGTCGCGCCTACGCGGCCGCCGACCAACTCGCGGCTCAGACCGTGCCGTAGAGCTGCTGCACCACCGCAACGTACTGCTTCGTGTCGTCGAAGAGCCCTCGCTCGCGCACGGCGCGCGCACCCTGGTAGTAGCCGGCAAGCGCCAGGCGGACGTCGCCCTCGAACTCGTCGAGCTGCCAGCGCAGGAGCCGCACCCCGGCGCGGATGTTCCCGTCGTAGGTGCGGGGCGTCGCCTCGCCGAGCAGCGCCTCGTCCACCCACGTCCAGCTCTCCGGCAGGAGCTGCATGACCCCGATCGCCCCCGCGCTCGAGACGACGTCCTGTTGGAAGCCGGACTCCATCCAGGCAACCGCGCGGGCGAGCTTCGGGTCGACGCCGTAGACGCCTGCCCAGCGATCGAGTGAGGCCCGGATCGCATCGCGCCCGACGTCGGCGTTCGAGTCGCCGAGGGATGCGCCGCGCGGGAGTGTCAGCCCCTGGCCCGGCACGATGGTCGTCATCAGCGAGAGACGGTTCACGCGCGCGACCCGCCACGGGCTGACGTGGTAACGCTGCGCGATCGAGAAGAAGCTCTCGCCGGAACGGACACGGTGCCGCAGCCGCGCCTCGCGCCGGACAACCGGCTTCTGCGCCGCAGGTGCACGGCCGGGAATGCGGAGCCGCTGGCCAGGCGCGATCAGGCTCGAGAGCGTGAGGCCGTTCGCACGCGCGATCGAGATGCCCGAGACCCGGTAGCGCGCGCCGATCGCATGGAAGCCCTCTCCGGCGAGCACGAGGTGCGTCAACGTCGGCCTCGTGAGCGGTGTCGACCGGACGCGCTTCGGCTTGGCTCGCTTTGCAACCGGCTTGCCACGTGCGAGCGCGCGGAACGTTCGCGGCCCTGCAAGGCCGTCCGGATCGAGGCCGTAGACGCGCTGAAAGCGGCGGAGAGCACGGGTC
>JACDBY010000040.1 GCA_013694685.1 Actinomycetota bacterium | reverse complement strand
CGGGAGGGAAGTCGTTCCTCGCCTACGACCGGCTGCCGGGGGGCTGGGCCGACGGGATGGAGCGGATCACCTATTGGCATTCCCGGCGGATCGGCCTCCCACGCAGCTGGCACCTGCGCCTACCGATTAAGCGGCGCTTCCCGCACGGGTTCGTGCCCTACGACGGTTCCGCCTACTGGTGCCTTTCCCGGGAGGCGGTCGAGCACATCCGCCACTTCCTTGCCGAGCATCCCGCATTCTGCCGCTTCTTCATGCACGTCGACGTCCCCGACGAGATCATCTTCCACACGATTCTGCTCAACTCCTCGCTTCGCGATTCCCTGGTGAACGACGACTTGAGGTACATCGACTGGACGCGGCAGCCGCTGCCCGCGATCCTCGGCGTCGGCGACTTCGAAACGCTGGCGCGCTCGCCGAAGCTCTTCGCCCGCAAATTCGACCCTCGGGTCGACGCGCAGATTCTCGACCTGATCGACAGCGAGCTGATACCGGAATGAGCCTGCGGTGGAGTAGCCGCCCGGGACTCAGGCGGGCTCGGCGCGAACGGCTAACGTGCCCTCCGGTCACAACTCGCCCATCGAACTGCTCGCATCTTGCCCCTCAGCCGCCGACTCCGCCGGACCTCGTGTCACGAGTCCGGTCGCACCATGACGCAGTCGAACTCGACGACATGATGACGCTTGTCGCGAACGACCGGCACGAGGTCGCTGAGCACGAATCCGAGCTCGGCCACCTCCCTCAACGCGTCGAGGTAGTCCGGCACGCCGTGATAGATCGGATTCACGGAGACCTCGAACTGGAGCGCCACGACCCGCGGCAGGCAGCCGTGCGCACCCTCGATCGCCTCGAGGTCCCAGCCCTGTGTGTCGACTTTGAGCAGAACCCGGCACGCATCGGTGGAGACACAGTCGTCAAAGATCTCGTCGAGTCGGCGCACCTCGACCGTCTCCCGCGCCTCTACCCGACCGTGGTCTCCAAACATCTCCGCGCTGTACGGCGTGCGCTCCAGAAAGGACGAGAAGTCTCCGCTGTTCGTGACGTTGAGCTCGCGAACCTCGTTGCGGCTGCCGAGGGCGAGCCGGTATGCGCTCCACGAGTCGTCACCAGCACAGTTGCGTGCGAGCTCGGCGTAACTCGCGGCGGCGGGCTCGAAGGAGGCGATCGGCCCGTGATACCCGAGCCGGCGGACAAAGGAGCCGTAGTCGCCCCGGAACGCGCCGACGTCGACGATGGAGTCGATCTCTCGTTGGGCGAAGAGCACCTGGAGGTGCTGGCCCAGCGAGTGGATGTCCCGGTGCCGAACGATGTCGTAACCGGCCGCACGCAGTCGCTGCCTGAGAACATTCGCGAGGAGCCGATGCAGCGGCCGCGTCGGATCGAGCGAAATCATTGTCTAGCGGCTCTCAGGAACGCTGGCCGTGTTTTCAACCGAGCCGCCTGGCACGCCGGGGAGAGCGCCGCCTTCGGTCAGTATGTACTCGACGTTGGGGGCGGCGGCGAACCGGCTGCGGCAGAGGTCGAGCGCTCGCTCGGTAACGTCCACGAGCACCAACCGGTCGGCTCGAGCCTGCAGAATCTCGCTCCAGCGGCCCCCGCCGGGGCCGACCTCCAGCACGACGCCTCCCGCCGGAATCGTCTCGAGCAGCACGTCTCGGACGAGGCTCTCCTTCCAGGCGGCGGGATCGGTACCGTCGTTCCACTCGTTCCCCCGGGCCGACCAGTCCCAGCCCGTCCACACACTCCGGTTCTCGACGGCGGAGTGACCGGCGTACGTGCGGTGGGCCGGGCCGAGAATGCCGCGGGCTCCCTCGATCGAGAGCAGGCGAGCCTCGATCGCTTCGCTCCCCGCGACGAGCAGCCGCGAGAGCCTGCGGGTCAGCGAGCGTGCCGAGGCGAGCGTCTCGTACTCCAGGCCCAGCCGTCGAAGTCGGGCGGCGTGCGTACGCGGCCGAAAGCCGTCGTCGTCCTGCCTTCGGTCGGCAGCGCGATCTCCGCGTCCGGCGGCCACCATGGAAGGATAACGCGGTGAATCTGGAGCACGAGCTTCCACTGACGAAGGTACGGCCTCCGAAGCGGCAGGCGGCGTTCCGGCTCGGAGAACTCTGGGCCTACCGCGAGCTCCTCTATTTCCTGGTCTGGCGTGACGTCAAAGTGCGTTACAAGCAGGCCGCACTCGGGGCGGCTTGGGTCGTTCTCCAGCCCCTCCTGATGGTGGCGCTCTTCAGCCTCATCTTCGGTCCCCTGCTCGACGTGCAGACCGGCGGCATTCCGTATCCCCTCTTCGTGTTCGCCGGCCTGCTGCCCTGGCAGATCTTCGCGACCGCTCTTGCCCAGTCCGCCAACAGCCTCGTCACCAACCAGCAGCTGATCACGAAGATCTACTTTCCGCGACTGTTGCTCCCATTGGCGGCGGTGCTCGCAGGACTCGTCGACTTCGCCGTCACGATCGTCCTCCTCGTTGCGCTCATGCTCTGGTACGGCGTCGGGCCCTCCCCGACCGTCCTCCTCCTACCGCTCATCGTGCCGATCGTTCTGCTGACTGCACTTTCGGTCGGGACGTGGCTGTCGGCGCTGAACGTGCGCTACCGCGATGTCCAGCACCTGGTGCCGTTCCTGACGCAGTTCTGGTTCTTCGCCACCCCGATCGCCTACTCGAGCACCATGCTGCCGGAGTCGTGGCGATCGCTGCTGGGACTGAACCCGATGGCGGGCGCCGTCG
>JACDBY010000003.1 GCA_013694685.1 Actinomycetota bacterium | reverse complement strand
GACCCGCGAAGACACTTCTATCGCCGGGGCGCTGCACCGCGCTTCCACCCCTCGTCGCGGCCGTCAGCCCGCCGGTCTCACGAGCGGCCCGAGGTCGCCGCGCTCGACGAGATCGCGCCAGACGCCGGAGCTCTCACCGGGAGGGAGGTCCGCCGTGATCAGAACGGCTGGGCCTCTCTGCCCGACTTCCAACTCGGTCGCGATGTCGGCAAAGCGCGTGCCCGGGAGGCCGGGAAGGGCAGTCTGGGCGAGCTCGCCCTGGATCACGCCCGCGTCCTCGCGAGCATCCGCCGCCTCGCCGTCGACGAGCGCGATCTTGAGCGTCCTGCTTGCCCGACCTCCATCGTCGATGCCTACGCCGACGAGTCGGGCGGGATGCCGCTCGGTGGCCGCACGAGTCCGGCATCGAGCACGATCACGCGGTGATCGGGTCGAGCGCCTCTGCGAGCGCCGCGAACTCGGGTCGATCTGCGAGCGACACCGTGGGCGATCGGGCGGAGCGAACGAGCGCCGACGTCGACGCGGCCATCACCCGCGCGCGAGATGGAACGACGCGGTTGAGTGACGCCAGCGCCAGCCGGCCCGCCGAGGTGCCCGCGTCGATCTCGCCGTCGGAGCCACGGACGTACGACCCTTCGCGCCGCTTGTACCCGTGTCGTGAAAGCGCCGATCCGATCGCCGAAGGCACGAACGATCCACGAGCGACCGCGACCTCGGCCGGGTGGAAGCCGGCGGAGGCGAACGTCGAGACGTCCTCGAGCGCGAGGCCGAACGTCGTCTTCCACAGGGGCTGCCTGGCGCCCGAAAGCGCATCCGGGAGCCAGACGCCGGCGAGGGCGTCCTCGAATGCGCCGGTACCCCGGTAGGCACGCCGAGCCGGTCGAGATCCGCCACCAGCGCATCACGGCGCAACTCGGGCTCGTCGGGCAGGAGCTCGAGCCCGGCCGCGAGCGGAGAATCGGGAGTCGAGCCGATCTCTGCCGTCGCGCCGCCGCAGCCCGCAGCGGTGAGCGCGAGCGCGCCGAGGCACAGCGAGAGCAACGCGCACACGATTGCCCGACGTACCGATCACCTCGCGAACAGCGGCGGCTAGTTCGCTGCGAGCGTGCTTTCGAGTCCCTTCTCGAAGCCCGCATAGTCGGTCTCGCCGACGATGCGGGCCACAATCCGGTGCTCCCGATCGAGGAAGAACGTGCTCGGGGTGCCTTGGAGGCCGAGGGAGAACGAGATCTCGCCGTCCGGATCGAAGACGCTCGGATGCGTCCAGCGCCAGCGCTCGTAGAAGTCCTTGGCCGCGGCCTTCGAGTCCTGCAGATCGACGCCGATCACCTGCACCTCGGGATGGTCGGCCACAAAGCGGCGCAGGTCTTCGGCCTCGGCGATACAGCCCGGACACCACGAACCCCAGACGTTGATGACGACGGGCTTGCCGGAGTAGTCCTCGAGCGACACCCGCTTCCCGGTGATCGGGTCGGAGCCGGAGAGGGACACCGTGTCGCCACTCTGCGCCGCGATCGGCTCCGCCGCGCCGGTCCCGCGAGCGACCACGATCCCGATCGCCAGGACCGCCACAACGGCAGCCGCGCCCACGACAAGCCACGTGCGCCGGTCCTCGAGAAGCCGCCGCAGTCGCGATTCCGAGGCCCCTCCCTCGGTCGCTGTCTGGCGCGCCCGCCTCGCCCGTCGCTGGCTCACCGGACGCTCCCATGCCCAGGCGAAATGTTCCGCCCAATGCGGATCCAGGTCACGACTTCTTTGACGCACCATGCGCCGCGAGCGATTCAATGGGAGTGCGAAGCGAGCGAATCCCGCGTCCGGACGGATACGTCTAACCAGAGTAATGGAGCTACTGGCCGCAATCGAGTTCGGCCCGGCGGCGTTCGCGGCGGCGTTCGCGGCGGGCGTCGTGTCGTTCATCTCGCCCTGCGTCCTGCCGCTCGTTCCCGGCTACCTGTCGATCGTCTCCGGGGTCGGAGTCGGCGAGCTCGGCTCGCAGCCGAGGCGGGTGACGGCCTCCACGGCGGCGTTCGTCGCAGGGTTCGGGACGATCTTCGTCCTCCTCGGAGCGGGTGCGGCCTGGTTCGGCGACGTGCTCCTCGCCAACCGGCGGACGCTCGAGATCGTCGCCGGCGTCTTCATTGTCTTTGCGGGGCTCGTGTACGCGGGGGCGCCGCTGCCGCTCGCCCTCTTGCGAGAGAAGCATCTCGCGCTGCCGTGGCGGGCGCGAGGGGTTCCTACGGCCGCCCTCGCCGGGCTCGCCTTCGGAGTCGGCTGGACGCCCTGCATCGGCCCCACCCTGGCGGCGATCCTCGCGCTCGCCGCCGGCTCGGGAAGCGCGGACGAGGGCGCCATCCTGCTCGCCGTCTACTCGCTCGGCCTCGGCATTCCCTTTCTCCTCTTCGGCCTCGGCTTCACCCGCGCGCTCGGTCTCGTCGGAGCTCTGCGGCGGCACCGGGCGCTCGTGGGCGTCGTCTCGGGATCGCTGCTCGTCGTGTTCGGGGTGCTACTTGCGAGCGGCTACCTAGCTCGGCTGACCCGTTCCCTCGCGCAGTTCACCGGGCTTGCGATCTAGGCACCGATGGACGGTGTCATCGAACCGAGCGTGAGGAATCGTCGGCACATCCTGCTCGGAGTGGTGGGGATCCTCCTCGCGGCAGCTGCGTTCCCGGTTGCGCTCGTGGGATCCGGAGGCGGGCAGAGCGACGCGGAGAAGCTCGCGGAGGTCAACGCGAGGCTCGACGAGCTGCTCGCCGAGGCAGGGCCGCTGGTCGGTCTCGGTGAGGCGTCGCCGCCGCCGCCAGAGACGGCTGCATGGAGCACTGACTTCTCGAAGCACTCGGTTCCGCTGGACGAGTTCCAGTCCGGCGGCCCGTCGAAGGACGGGATCCCGGCGATCGACACACCCCGCTACACGCGTGCCGAGAACGTCGACTTCCTCGCCGACCGGGAGCCCGTCATCCTCGTCACGGTCGAGGGCGAGAGCCGCGCCTACCCGCTGCAGATCCTGACCTGGCACGAGATCGTCAACACGACCTTCGGAGACACGCCAGTCGCCGTCACCTTCTGTCCTCTATGCAATACCGCGATCGCCTTCGACCGGCAGCTCGACGGCGAGGTGCTCGACTTCGGAACGACGGGGAAGCTGCGCGACTCCGACCTCGTCATGTACGACCGCCAGACGGAGTCCTGGTGGCAGCAATTCGGAGGCGAGGCGCTCGTGGGCGAGCTGGCAGGAGGGAAGCTGCGCCAGCTGCCCGCGCGCATCGTGTCCTGGCGCGACTTTCGGCGGGCCCATCCCTCAGGGCTCGTGCTCAACCGGGAGACCGGCTTCCTCCGCGACTACGGGACGAATCCCTACGCCGGTTACGACGACATCGCGAGTCCCCCGATCTTCGCGGCGCGGAACCGACGACGACCGGCTGCCACCCAAAGCGCGCGTCGTCTACGTCGAGGTCGGAGAGGACGCTATCGCGGTTCCGTTTCCGGCGCTCACGGAGAGGCGGACGATCACCGTCCAGACGGACGACGGCGAGCTCGTCGTCCGCTGGCGCCCGGGCGGGGCCTCGGCGCTCGACGCTTCCGCGATCGCCGAGGGTCGCGACGTCGGCGCCGCCTCCGTGCTTCTCGACGGCGAGCCGGTGCCGTTCACGGAGCCCTTCTGGTTCGCGGTGGCTGCCTTCCGGCCC
>JACDBY010000025.1 GCA_013694685.1 Actinomycetota bacterium | reverse complement strand
ACGGGCGTCGTGTACCTGGCGAAGGACACGAGGACGGGGCAGCCCGTCGCGCTGAAGGTCCTCACGCCGGAGCTCTCGGACGATAAGCGCTTCCGGCAGCGATTCATGCGGGAGGCGGAGCTCGCCGGGAGCCTCGACCACCCCCGCGTCGTCCCGATCCTGAGCTTTGGCGAGGAGGCCGGCCGACTCCACCTGGCGATGGGCTATGTGGAAGGCTCGGATCTCCGCGAGCTGCTCCAGCGCGAAGCACCTCTCGAGTCGGCTCGCGCGCTCCGATTGATCGGGCACGTAGCCGACGCTCTCGATGCCGCGCACGCGACGGGGCTCGTCCACCGAGACGTCAAGCCGGCCAACATCCTCGTGGCCAAAGCGCCGGACGGCGAACAGGCGTATGTCTGCGACTTCGGCCTGGCGCGACACGTGTCTTCGGTCAGCAGCCTGACGGGCGACCGCGGCTTCGTCGGCACCCTCGACTACGTCCCGCCCGAGCAGATTGCGGGCGGTACGGTCGACGGCCGCGCCGACGTCTACTCGCTTGGCTGCGTCCTTTACGAATGCCTGACCGGAGAGCGGCCGTTCGAACGCGAGAGCGAGCTCGCGCTCGTCTTCGCCCATCTCAACGAGGCGCCGCCGCTCGTCACTGACCTGAAACCCGAGCTTCCGGAAGCGCTCGACGGCGTGATCGCGACCGCGCTCGCCAAGGAGGCCGAGGACAGGTACGCGAGCTGCAAGGGGCTCGTTGCGGCCGCAACGGCGGCGGTCGCCGGGAAGCCGTACGCGCGGCGCACACGACGTCGCCGGCGAGCGATCGTCGCGATCGTCGCGTTGCTCGCCGCGGCCGCCGCCGCGTTCGCCGCGTTCGTAGCGACCCGAGGAGAGACCTCAACCGCCGGAGCGCCGGCGATCACCCAGACGTCGATCGCCGGCGTCGAGCTCGGTCGGCCAAGGGCGTTCTACCAGCAGCGCTTCGGCTCCAATAAGGAGCTCGTGCTGACCGAGTGGGATCCTCCGATCCCAGGGCTCACGTTCGGTTCGCATGAGGTCGGGGTCTACTTCCGCGCGGATCCCGAGCGAGCGGACATCATCACGACCTGGAACAGGGGACATCGCACGGCTGCCGGAATCGGGCCCTGCTCGACGATCGACGCGATGAAACAGGCCTACGGCGGAGCCGTGCAGCCGAATCCGCATGGGATGTCGCCGGACGGGAGGACGGTGCACCAATGGGTGGTCGGGCCTAACCTGATGTTCGCGACACAGGATCAGAGAACCGTCTCTGCTGTGGCGCTGTACCGCGGGTCGCTTCCTAATACGGCGCGCGACGCTCGTCGGGGCTGGGCAGGCTTCGTTGCCGCGGTAGAGACCCCCTGTCTTTAAAGCGGCGCGCTCTCAATCGTCCAAGTGAAGCGGGTGCGGCTGCCGGGTGGAGCGACCCCGCTCGGTCGGGGGCCGCTGTGCACCAACAACGTCGGTCGCGCGCGGCGAACCAACGCGCGCCGCGCCGCACCGAGCCCCTCCCGGCGCCAGCTCGCAGACAGACCGGTCACCACGATCGTCGCGTTCGCGGCGGCGTCGACGAGCGCGGCCGGATCGGGATCGACGAGCTCAGGGACGGCGTCGACCCCGATTGTGCGCTGCACCGAGAGCGAGGCGTTGGCGAGTAGGCGGCTCGCGTCCCGCCGACCCCGGCTGGCGTCGGCCCTCGTGCCGAGCAGGCGTAGCCCGATCCGGCGGCTCGACGCCAGCCAGGCTGCCAGCTCGAGCGCAGCCCAGTCGTGCTCGCCGCCGCCGAACGGGACATAGACGCCGTCGCCGGATTCCCAGTCGACCTCGGAGCCGGTGAGCAGGCCGACGTCGGCCGGTGCTCGCTCCACGATCGACGCGACAGCCTCGGGAAGAGCTCCCGCATGGAGCTCTGCTACGTCCGTGAGGACGAGCCTGACGTCGTACGCCGAGACCAGGCGCACCGCGTCCTCGACCGGATCGACCGTGGTGAAAACCGCGGTTCGCGCCTCGACGCCGAGTGAGGCGCGCCGCAGGTTGAGCGCGGCCGCCGTCGACGCGAGCGACGTTTCGTCCGGCAGTAGTCGCGCGATCAGCAACGCCCTCCCAGGGAGCCCGGCGAGCGGTTCTGCCACCCCGAGAAGCGCCTCGAGCCGCTCCTCGGCCGAAGGAAGGACGAGAACGAGTTGGTCCGGAGCCGCGGCCCCACCGGTGACGTCGAGCGCGGGATCGTGGTTCAGGATTGCCCGCTCCAGCTCGTGCAGCTCGCGGCCGGGCTCGATCCCGAAGCCGTCGACGAGCCTCGTCCGAGTGCCGCGGTAGACCTCGA
>JACDBY010000481.1 GCA_013694685.1 Actinomycetota bacterium | reverse complement strand
GACCAGGAGGGCGCCGCCGTCTGTCTCGTGCAGCTCCCGGATGCGGGAAACGGCCTGTTCGCCGGGGATGCGTGTGGTGTTGTCCACGTCAGCTCGCCGTCGCCCAGCGTCTCGGTCACGACGTACTTCGGGATGGCGTTCATCTGGTCGGCGAACGGGTCGCCGGCTCGCTCGGGCCACGCCGCGGCCATCGTCTGCCACGTGCGCCGCCCAAAGAGGAGCGCCTCGGTCTTGGTCATCGCGTCGTCGAAGGCGTCGCCCATCACCTCCGGATCGAAGAACGGGTGCGACCAGCCGCCGTGGGCGAAGCCCCCGTCGGTGTCCTCGTCGGGTCCGCCTGGCGCCTGCACGACGCCGTCCAAGCTCATGAACTCCATGATCACGATACGCACGGGCGCGCTCCTCTTCCTCGCTAGGGGTTACAGCGATAGACGATCGCGGCGTTCCAGAATCATCGCGCACGTAGCCTCCTGACCGTGCACCGGCTCACCAAGGCGCAGGCCCGGCGCATCGCGGTGCGCGCGCAACTGCTCGACGCACCCCGGCCGACCGAGCTGCTCACGGTCGTGCAGCGCCTCACCCTGCTGCAGATCGACCCGACTGCGGCCGTAGCGCCGAGCGCGGACCTCGTCGCCTGGAGCCGCCTCGGTGCGGCGTACGAGCCCGTCCACCTCAAGCAGGCGCTGGAGGAGGACCGCGCGCTCTTCGAGCTCGACGCGCTCGTGCGGCCGATGGGCGACCTCGGCCTCTACCTCGCCGGCGCGGCCGACCGGCCAAGCTACGAGAGCACGCGCGCCTGGCTCCGCGGGAACGACCGCTTCCGGCGTGACATCCTCGATCTGCTCGGCGACGCCGGGCCGCTGATCTCACGCGACATCCCGGACACGGTCGTCGTGCCGTGGGCCTCGACCGGTTGGACGAACAACCGCAACGTCACGCAGATGCTCGAGGTCCTGATGAACCGCGGCGAAGTCGCGATCGCCCGGCGCGTGGGGAGGGAGCGACTGTGGGACCTGGCCGAGCGGGTGTACCCGGCAGACGTCGTCGTCCCCTCGGTCGAAGACGCCGAGCGGGTGAAGAACGAGCGGCGGCTCGCCTCGCTCGGCATCGCCCGGCAGAAGGGCAGAGCGATGCCGATGGAGCCCATCCACGTGGGCGAGGCGGGCGAGCCGGCCGTGGTCGAGGGGACCGCGGGGGAGTGGCGCGTCGACCCCGCCGCGGTCGGTGGCGACTTCGAAGGGCGGACCGCCCTGCTGTCGCCGTTCGACCGGCTCGTCCACGACCGGGTCCGCGCCCAGGAGCTCTTCGGCTTCGAGTACACCCTCGAGATGTACAAGCCCGCGGCCCAGCGCCGGTGGGGCTACTTCGCCCTCCCGGTGCTTCACCACGACCGGCTGGTCGGGAAGGTCGACGCCGCCGCCGACCGCAAGACCTCCGTGCTGCGCGTGCACGCGATCCACGAGGACGTGACGTTCACCCGCACCATCACGAAGGCCGTGCAGGCCGAGCTCGAGGACTTGGCCTCGTGGCTCGGGCTCGGCTCGGTCGAGCCGGCCTAGGACCGAGCCTCGGTGGCGTGGTGATGATCTTGGCCAGCCGCTCGGGCAGGCGCTGCCCCCGGGGTGTCGGTCGAGGGACGGCCTCGTCCGTGGGCCGACTTGACGGATGATGGGCTCGAGCGGCAGCCTTGAGGTTGTCGTGCTCAAGCTCCTCGCCATTCCCCTGGCACTCGTCGCGTTCCAGTCGACTGCAAACGCGTCGGTCCGGCCACTGCCCGCGCCGCTGAGAGCGAACCTCGAGGGACAGTTCTGGCGACCCGGGTGTCCCGTGCCGCTCTCCCAGCTGCGGCTCCTGACAGTGAAGCACTGGGGCTTCGACGGACGCGTCCACAACGGACAGCTCGTCGTGAATCAGGACGTCGCGAAGCCTCTGCAGGCGGTCTTCGAGCGGCTCTACGAGCTGAGATTCCCGATCCGGTATCTGCGTGTCAACATCTACGGGCCGAAAGGCGTCCCGGAGCACGGCGACGTCAGCGGGTCGTTCGAGTGCCGGAAGGCTGTTCCGTCCCCGTGCGGGACGGGCAGCGGCAACTGGTCGAACCACGCTTACGGGCACGCGGTCGATCTCAACCCGCGCGAGAATCCCTACGTCGGCTGCGGGCGCGTTCGCGACCCGACGCGCGCGCGGTACATCACCCGGACACGGCTCTACAAGGGAATGGTCACCCCCGCCGTCGTCAGAGCGTTCGCCTCGATCGGCTGGGGCTGGGGCGGTAGCTGGTCGGGGCAGACGAAGGACTACATGCACTTCTCGACGACCGGCGGCTGACCGCCCGACCGCGCGTCCCTCAGGGCCAGCGCGGCGACTGCGGCTCCGACGTCGCGAGCGACTGCCAGTCGGTGCGCGGTGGTGCGAACACGTCGAGCACGACCGCGCCGTCCGCACCCGCGCGAGCCGAGTGGGGCGTCCCGGACGAGATGCGCCATGTTTCGCCCGCCTCGAGCTCCTGCTCCTCGTCGCCGACGCGGAAGTGGAGTGAGCCGCTGATCACGAGCCCGAACTGCTCGTTCGCGTGGTGATGCTCGGGGAGGTCGGCGTCGGGATCGATCTCGACGACGGCGAGTGTCAGCTCCTCGCCGTGGATCGCCCGCGCGAGAAATCCCGGAAAGAGTTGCAGCGGCGCGACCTCGTCCAGCCGGTCGAACGCGCTCATGGGTCGGAGTCTCGCACGAAACGCAGGCGACTACAGCGCTGATGCGAGGAGCTCGGCCCGCTCGGTCTCGGGTGGGGTGCCGTAGGCGTAGACCAGCAGGTCGTCCTCACCATGGTTCGCGGTCTGGAGCGGTGTGCGAGGTGGCACGTGGATCAGCCCACCGAACGGAACGTCCCGACGCTCGGGCGGATCCCCGAGGTACATCGTGAGCGTGCCCGAAAGCACGACGAACGTCTCTTCCTGGAACGGGTGGCGGTGCCTGCGGCCCTTCGCGCCGGGCTCGTAGCGCCAGATGTTCGCCCTCGTGTGCGTGAAGCCGGCGAGCTCCGTCAGCTCGGCGGTGTGTCGCGCGGGCTCGTCCGGCTCGTGCGGCCGGGTGATCCACTGAAGCTCCTCCGGGACGATCGCGCGCGCCTCCACGGATCGAGCTTACTCGCCCCGCGGCCGCGTCGAGAAAGCCGGATACGATGACCCGCAGACGTCAGTGGAAGGGGACGCCGCGATGACGGAGCCGGTGGTACCGGCACCAGCGAACGCCTCCGGGGCGCGAGGGCGGATCGTCGACGCCGCCTACGACCTCTTCTCGCGTCGTGGGATCCGTGCGGTGGGGATCAACGCGATCGTCACGGAGTCGGGCGTCGCGAAGATGACGCTCTACCGGAACTTCGCCTCGAAGGACGAGCTCGTGCTCGAGTTCCTGCGCGTACGCGAGCAGCGCTGGACACGGGACTGGCTCCAGGACGAGGTCGCGCGGCGCGCGGAGACCCCCGGCGACCGACTGCTCGCGATCTTCGACGTCTTCCACGACTGGTTCCAGCTCGAGACCTTCGAAGGCTGCTCGTTCGTCAACGTCCTGCTCGAGATCACCGAAGGGGAGAGCGCTGTTCGTCGCGCGAGCGTCGAGCACCTCGCAACGATCCGCTCGTTCGTCGCGGGTCTCGCCCGCGAGTTCGGCGTCGACGATCCGGACGCCTTCTCGCGGCAGTGGCACATCCTGATGAAGGGCTCGATCGTCTCTGCGGGCGAGGGAGATCGCGAGGCAGCCCGTCGCGCGCGCAGGCTGGGCGAGCTGCTCCTCGCGGACGTCGCCGTCGGCCGCTGACGTCGACAGACCGGAAGCGCAGCCCCCGCGTTCTAGACGGCGAAGACCACGAACGGCGTGTCGATCGCGTCCGCGCGGCCGGGAACCCACAAGCTCACGCGGAACGTCCCGCCGCCCAGGTTGGCGACCGTGACCTCGGCCGCGCCCGCGCTCGCCGTCGCAATCGTGGAGGTCGTGCCGGGGAAACGCACCTCGTAGACGCCGACATTCACGCGCCGAGCCTGGGGCGCGGCGCCCGCGCAGTTGAAGCGGGCGCCGAAGAGCGCCTTCGTGCTCGTGAACTGGTCGGGCAGGTTCGCGAGGCTCTTCGTCGGGTCTCCGGTCACGCTCACGAACGCGCGCACCGCACCCGGCTGGCAGCGGGCCTGTGGCTTCACCGCTTCGGTGACGGCGACCGCCGAGCCACCGAGGGCGAAGAAGAGAGCGACAAGGGCGATGCCGGTGGTCGGGCTGACGCGCATCGGGCTACCTCCGTTGACAGGGCCTGGATGCGTGCATCTTCGCCGTAGTTGCGGACGATGGGAAGAGCACGTGTGGGGCCGAAGCCCGACACCGAGTCGGACGCCTCAATCGAGCGGGTGGCTGCCGTCGACAACGAGGTGGGCGGAGGGGACAGGATCGTCCCGCTCGACATAGCGGTCCTCCATCGGCATCCAGCGCTCGACCCACGTCGCTCTCGCGGCCTCGCCGTCGCGCGCCACACCGCGCGCGAGACGCACGTCCGCCGGCGTCTCGACCCAGACGCGGACGTCGTAGGCGTCGCGGAACATCCGGTGCAGGGCGCACACGCCCTCGACCACGACGACACCGGTCGGCTCGACCGTCCGCGAGCGACCGGCTCGGCGGCGAGCCCAGTTCCATGCGTCGTACTGCGCCGCACGTCCCTCGAGGAGCGGCTCGAACACATCCGCGCGGAGGCGCTCGAGGTCGAAGCCATCGCCGTCCCAGAACTCGTCGGTGCCCACGAGCTGGGCGGCCTCGATCCGATGCGCGAGCGTCGACTTGCCGGCCGCGCCGTGGCCTCCGATTCCGACGAATGTGAATGCGCGGGTCGGCCTGGCCGCGGCGATCAGCTCGAGGACGGGACGCGCGTCCATGTCGTTACGCTAGCCCCGCGGAGCAGCAGAGCACGTGTCCGACTGAAGTCGGACACGTGTCGGAAACGTGCGCACGAACGCGGTGTCCGACTTCGGACACGCGCTCTCCCGTCACATCCGGAACACGCCGTACGTCGTCTCGGGGACGGGTGCGTTCGCGGCGGCGGCGAGACCGAGGGCGACGACGCGGCGGGTGTCGCGCGGGTCGATGATCCCGTCGTCCCAGAGCCGGGCGGTCGAGTAGTACGGCGAGCCCTCGCGCTCGTACTTCGAGCGGATCTCCTCCGGATCGGCGTCGCCCACCATCGTCAGCACGGTCGCCGCCTGCTCACCGCCCATTACCGAGATCCTGGCGTTGGGCCACATCCAGAGCTGCCGCGGCGCATACGCGCGCCCGCACATCGCGTAGTTCCCCGCGCCGAACGAGCCTCCCGTCACGACCGTGAACTTGGGCACCTCGGCGCATGCGACGGCCATCACGAGCTTCGCTCCGTCACGCGCGATCCCGGCCTCCTCGTACTCCCGTCCCACCATGAAGCCGGTGATGTTCTGCAGGAAGACGAGCGGAATCCGTCGCTTGCACGCGAGCTCGATGAAGTGCGCGCCCTTCTGCGACGACTCGGGGAAGAGGATCCCGCGGTTCGCGAGGATCCCGACCGGGAAGCCCTCGATCCGCGCGAAGCCGCAGACGAGCGTCGCGCCATAGAGCGCCTTGAACTCGTGGAAGCGGCTGCCGTCGACGATTCGCGCGATCAGCTCGAGCGGGTCGAGCTCGTGGCGGAAGTCCTCGGGGACGAGGCCGTGCAGGTCGGCCGGGTCGGCGACCGGGGCCTCGGGCGCGCTCAGCTGCCACGGGACGGGAGACGGATCGCCGAGCGAACGGACGATCTGGCGCGTGAGCGCGAGGGCGTGCTCGTCGGAGGTCGCGTAGTGGTCGGCGACGCCGGAGAGGCGCGTGTGGACGTCCGCGCCGCCGAGCTCCTCGGCCGTCACCTCCTCGCCGGTCGCCGCCTTCACAAGCGGTGGGCCACCGATGAAGATCGTGCCCGTCCCCCGGACGATGATCGTCTCGTCCGACATCGCCGGGACGTAGGCGCCCCCCGCTGTGCACGAGCCCATCACGACGGCGATCTGCGGGATCCCCTTCGCCGACATGCGCGCCTGGTTGAAGAAGATCCGTCCGAAGTGCTCGCGGTCGGGGAAGACCTCGTCCTGAAGCGGCAGAAACGCGCCACCCGAGTCGACCAGGTAGAGACATGGCAGGTGGTTCTGCTCCGCCACCTCCTGTGCCCGCAGGTGTTTCTTCACGGTGAGCGGGAAGTACGTGCCGCCCTTGACGGTGGCGTCGTTCGCGACGATCACGGAGGCCCGGCCCTCGACGATCCCGACCCCGGTGACGATCCCCGCCGAGGGTGCCTGACCGTCGTAGACGTCCCACGCGGCGAGCGCATTCAGCTCGAGGAACGCGGAGCCGGGATCGACGAGGCGGTCGATGCGCTCCCGGACGGGGAGCTTTCCCCTCGAGCGGTGGCGCTCCAGCGAGCGCTCGCCGCCACCGGCGGCGACGAGGGCCGTGCGCTCGCGCAGCTCCTCGACGAGCTCCGCCATGCGGGACGCCCGGCGCTCGAACGCGTCGTCGCGGACGAGGTGGCTCGAGAGGACGGTCATCCGGTCTCCAGCTCGACGAGGAGCGCCCCGGTCGTCACCTGATCGCCCACCTTCACGTCGACCGAGCGTACGCCGCCGCCGTACGGCGCCGAGACGATCTGCTCCATCTTCATCGCCTCGATCACGACGAGCGGCTGGTGCGAGTCGACGCGCTCGCCGGCCGCCACCTTGACGTCGATCACCTTACCGGGCATCGGGGCGGTCACGCGACCATCGCCGACCGCTGCGATACCCGCTGCCTCGGAGTCCACGACCGGCGCGGGTTGCGGTGTCGACGGGGGCAGGTTGAGTCGAAAGCTTCCGTGCCAGGGACCAGCCGGCGCCGCCCGGGGAGGCGGTGAGAGCGGCGGAAAGCGGTCGAGAAAGTCGGTCGCGAGCTCGGCGCGACGGAACGCCGGGTGGGCGACGAGCCAGCGGAGGAACGCCAGATTCGTCGTCACGCCCTCGACGACGGTCTCGTCGAGCGCGGTCGCGAGCCGATCGAGGGCGTCGTCGCGGTCGTGTCCGTGGGCGATCAGCTTCGAGATCATCGGGTCGTAGCCACCGCCGACCTCATCGCCCTCGCCGACCCCGGCGTCGACCCGGATCGACGTCGGCAGCTCGAGCCGCGTGATGCGACCGGGCTGTGGAAGGAAGGTGAGCGGGTCCTCTGCATACAGGCGTGCCTCGACCGCATGCCCCTGTGTCGCGGTCGTGACGCCTGCGAGCGCCTCGCCGTCCGCAACCCGGAGCTGGAGCTCGACGAGGTCGAGGCCCGTCACGGCCTCGGTCACCGGATGCTCGACCTGGATCCGCCCGTTGAGCTCGAGAAAGAACACCTCGTCGCCGTCGACGAGGAACTCGGCGGTACCCGCGCTCTCGTACTCGAGCGCGGTCGCGAACGCGACTGCGTGCCGTTCGATTCGTTCGACGAGCGCCCTCC
>JACDBY010000456.1 GCA_013694685.1 Actinomycetota bacterium | reverse complement strand
TGGATCATTCTTGGTCTGCTGGCGGGGATCATCGCGAAGGCGATCTTCCCGGGAGCCGAGGGCTTCGGAATCATCATGACCACGTTGCTCGGTATCGCCGGCGCGCTACTCGGAGGCTTCATCGCCTCGCTCCTCGGTGCGGGCGACCCGATCGACGAGTTCTTCGACATCAGCACGTGGCTCGCGGCGATCGCGGGTGCGCTCGTGATCCTCTTCATCGCCACGAAGGTGATGGGCAACAGAGGTCGCGGACTGGCGTAGGTTCATCGCCGGGTCGTCGATCGACGGAGGGGCGGGAGCGATCCCGCCCCTCTCTCGTTCCGCTCTGTCCGACCCGCTCGGTTACGTCTGACCCGTGAGCGCGAGGAGCAGCTCCCGCGAGTCGTACGTCTCGAGGTCGCTCCCCGTCTATCTCGGGCTGCTCTTTGCGATCCTCACGGTCGTCGGGCTCGTCCTGCTCGTCCTGCTCCGACACGTCCTGCTGATCGTGTTCGTGAGCGTGCTCTTCGCAGCAGCATTGAGCGGCCCGAGCGAATGGCTGCACGACCGTTTGAGGCTTCCGCGCGCCGTTGCGGCGCTGCTCCTCTACGTCGCCGCCTTCGTCGTGCTCGCCGGGGTCGGCTGGCTCGTCGTGCCGCCACTCCTCGGCCAGGTCGCCGACTTTGCCGACCGTGCCCCCGAGTACGCCGACCGCTACGACGGGATCCGCGACGCCTACGGGGAGCTGCGTGAGGACTACCCGGCCCTGCCGCCCTTCGACGAGCAGATCTCTCGACTCGGAAACACCATTCTCGATCGTGCAGGTGACCGGGCCACCGCCCTCCCGGGCGCCGTCTTCACGCTCTTCCTCGACGTCCTCAGCGTCTTCGTGATCTCGCTCCTGCTCGTCACGAATCGCGGCCGGATGCGACGCTTCGTCCTTTCACTCGTCGCCCGTGACGACCGCAGCCGGGTTGGCGAGCTGCTCGACCGGACGTGGTCGCGGATCGGCGTCTATCTGCGGGCGAAGGTGATCGTGATGGCGATCGTCGGTGCCGTCACCTACGTCGCGCTGCTCCTGATCGGCGTGCCCTTCGCGATCCCGCTCGCGATCGTCGTCGCCTTCGGCGAGCTGATTCCCCGTGCCGGCCCCTGGCTCGCGCGCGTCCCGCTCCTCTCGATCGCGGCGCTGGGCGGCTGGCAGATGTTCCTCCTCACCTTCGGCGCCTCGATCGTAATCGAGAACGCGAAGGGCTACTTCATCTCCCCGTTCGTCGAGGGCGACCAGCTCGAGATCCATCCCCTGCTCGTGTTCGTCGCAGTGCTCGTCGGCGCGACCCTCGGTGGGTTCGCAGGCGCGTTCGTCGCCGTCCCGGCCGCCGCGGTCATCGACATACTCGTCCAGGAGGTCGTCGTCCCGTGGCGGCGCCGGCAGCTCGAGCAGGGGCCTCGTGCCTCCCCCCGAACCGGCGCTCGTCACTGAACTCGCCGTAGTACCGCTGTGGTACCATTATTGGGATGGCGATGAATCTCCGCCTGACTCCGGCCGAGACGGACGCGCTTCGGCGGAAGGCCGCGGAGGAAGGACGGTCGATGCAGGAGGTCGCCCGCACGGCGATCGCCGAGTACGTGCGTGACCGGCCGGCTCGTCTGAGCGCCGCGATCGACCGCGTGCGCACGGAAGACGCCGAGCTGCTCGAACGCCTCTCTCGGTGAGCCACGAGACAGTCGACTACCTCTCCGTCGACGACCTGCTCGAGATCGCCGCTGAGGTTCTGCCGGTCGTGCAGATCCGCGATGCCGGGCTTCTCGGTGCCGCCGCAGCCCGGCCCTCGAGCTCGGCGTTCGGCGCGGAGGCGTATCCGTCATTCGCCGAGAAGACCGCCGCGCTCCTCCACTCGCTCGCGCGCAATCATGCGCTCGTGGACGGGAACAAGCGGCTCGCGTGGTCGGCGTCGCGTGTCTTCTGCCTCCTGAACGGTCGCGACGTCGAGCTGGGCGTCGACGAGGCCGAGGCCATGGTGGTCGGCGCCGCGGCCGGCGAGCTCGACGTCCCGCGCCTGGGACGAATCATCTCTGCCTCCCTCCGCGACGCCTGACCCGCAACTCCAGGGCTACCCTTGGCACCCCGCCCCCGTAGCTCAGTGGATAGAGCAGCGGTTTCCTAAACCGCGTGCGCAAGTTCGATTCTTGCCGGGGGCACTGCCTGTATCGCGCTGAATCCTTGTTGGATTCAGCATTTGCGACGAACCTGGGTCTCACAGCGCTTGACCCTTCAACGGCCGGCCCGGGGCGCTCAGGAGGCGCCTGTAGGGGCGCGGCCGGTAACCGTGGAGTCAACGCTCGAGGTGTTTTCGTTAGGAGGTTGTATGACTCGCCCTGCGTCCTGCGGGCTTGGAAGGGCTAAACCTGACAGACCCGAATACTTAGGGGTTAAGCGACTCACTCTCATTCTTGCCGTTGTCGCTGCGCTTGCAGGCGCATCCGGTGCTCCTGCAGGAGGCATCGCCGACGAGCCGTGCCCGAACACCCGCGGCGAGCACACGAACACGTGTCCCCCGGGGACCGTCGGAGCGCCGTACTCGATCAGATTCGTCGAGAGCGACGGCAGCGGCTGCGGGCCTGGCCGGCAGACGTTCCACTTCGACTCAGGGCTGCTGCCGCCCGGGCTGACCCTCGCACCGGACGGTTCATTGAACGGCATTGCGCGGCAGGCCGGAAGCTTCCAGTTCTACGTCGAGATGCGCGAGCCTCAGGACGATCCCAGCAACTGTGTAGGGAAGAGAACGCAGAAGCAGTTCACGCTCAAGATCCGCAAACAGCCTTGGATCATTTCTACTCCGGCTATCCCCCGTGAATCCGAAGTGGGCATGCCATTCCGGTTGACTCTGCGGGCGCGAGGAGGATCGGGCCTTTTCGTCTGGGAGCTTGTTGCCGGAAAGCTCCCTGTGGGACTGGGGCTACGTGACGACGGATCGATTGTGGGAACTCCTCGCATTGCGGGCACGTACCGCTTCGTCGCAAGGGCGAGGGATACCGAAGCGCGCTCGCTGAGCTGGCCGGTGGTGCTCGTCGTGGCACCGAGGCTCGTCGTTCGGACTAAGCAATTGCCCGCGGCGAAAGTCGGTCGCTTCTACAGCGCCGGCCTAACCGCCGCCGGAGGCGTTGCTCCCACAGTGTGGAAGCTTAGGCGCGGTCGCCTCCCTCACGGAATTCGGCTGGCGCCGGCGCTGGGCCGCTTCACCGGTACCCCGAGGGAGGCTGGCACGTACCTCGTTGCGGTCGAAGTCACAGACGGACTCAAAGCTAAGTCCACTGGCACGTTCGCCATCGTCATCAAGGATGCGGTAACCGTAGGCCATGCCCGCGCGGCGGGCGGAGTGGACATCCGAGCAGCATCCGTCCCACAGCTTCACGGACACGTCCGGTGAAGGGCCGGCTTGCGAGCCGCCGGGCGATCCGGCGTGCAAGTCGACTTTGCGCCCGGACACGGCAACAGTGAGGCAACTTCGGCCGCGACTGACCCGGAGGCTGCCCATGGGAGGAGCAGGGACTGCTGTGCGCCGGGTCGGTTTCGGGCTGTCGATGATCTTCGCGCCGCTGCTCTGGCTTGCCTCATCCGCTCTCGGACCGCCGCACCGGG
>JACDBY010000425.1 GCA_013694685.1 Actinomycetota bacterium | reverse complement strand
GCCTTTCGAGAGGCCGACCTCGGCCTTACCGGCGTCCGCCGCTACCTGGAGGAGAACTTTGCACTCGAGGAGGGAGTCGAGTGCTGGTTCGGCCCGCCCATCGTCTCGGGCGAGCACGCCGCGGTGGAATGGTGGGCGACGTGGACCGAGCTGGGCGAGCCGCTCACGCTCGCAGGCGTGTCCCTGCTGCGCTTCGACGGAGACGGCAGCGTGGTCGACCACCGCGACTACTGGAACCAGGTCGAGCGCCGACAGCCGCCCTACGAGGGCTGGTGATGCGCTCTCCGGCAGATCAGGATCGACTCGAAGTACTCGCCCGCGCGACGACCGGTGCGCCGGTTCACGTGGCGTTCGAGCCGCTCGTCGAGCTGCAACCCCGCACGCTCGAGGATCTCCGGATAGAGGTCGCGGCGGTCGTTGACGACGATGCAGACCGGCGCGCCGCGCCGTAGCGCGGCCTGCCCACGCGCCAGCACAGCTGCGATGCCTACGACGTACTCCGCGATCGCCGCCTTGCTCGTCCCTCGCACAGCGGCGCCCAACTCCCGCTCTCGCCGATCGTCGAGGCCAAGCAGCTCGTACGCGTACCTGTGCTGCTCGTGGTAGTCGATCAATCCCGGATACGGCGGTGACGTGACGATCCCGTCGTAGCGGCCGCCCAGCTCGAGCTCGCGCGCGTCACCGTGCAGCACGACGGCCGCCCGGCGCGTGTCGCGCAGCTCCGCAAACCTGCGAATCCGTGCGGCTGTGTCGATCAGGTAGCGGGAGAGAAATCTGTTTGCGGTCTGCACGGGTCGGCACGTCCGGCGGTGCTTGTGGCACCAGTACGCCCCGACCTGCGGCGTGCGCGGAAAATCGAGGTCGAAGTGGGTCGTCAGGCGCGCGGAACGCGCAGCGCGCGCGAGCACGACTCGGAGCACATCTTTAGAGGAGTACTCCGGGATCAGCGAGCGGAAGTGGAGTAGCTCCGCAGCGGCCTGCGGCGCGAACCAGTCGCGCGCGAAGCCGGTGGGAGCCTCGGTCGAGCAGCCGAGACGCGCCCCCAGGTCGTGCATGTCCGCGTCGAGGACGGCGAGGTCGTGTGCGCGGGTCTTGACCGAGATCAGGAGCGTGTTGAACGCGGCGATGTCGACGCCGACGGCGTCGTAGCCCGACTCGAGGGCCTGCACAAGCGTGGTTCCCGAGCCTGCGAAGGGATCGAGCACGCGCCCGCCGCGCGGCACGTACCTCGTCAGCAACGCCTCAACGAGTTGCGGCACGAACTTGCCGAGGTAGGGATGGAGCCGGTGCACGTGCTTCGTCCGCTCGCGCTCTGGCAGCTCCCGCTCCGACCAGGACAGGGATTTGTCGATCTCGCTGTACAGCTGTGCCTGAGTCGAGCCCACGCGTACGCATTCGCCACCTTGTTAACGTCGCCTCCATGGTCGAGTGGGATTGGGACCGGGTCGTCTTCGACCACGTCAAGGTGACGGTTGCCGACGCCGCGGCGAGCATCGCCTTCTACAAGACGATTCTCGAGCCGCTCCAGATCCCACCGTTCTGGGAGAGCGAGCGCGGAGCGCAATTCGCGAACCTGGTCGTCTTCGCCGGCGATGCGACGAGCGGCCCGATCCACATGGCCTTCGTCGCTCGATCGCGCGAGCAGGTGGACGCCTTCCATCGCGCCGGGGTCGACGGCGGGTATCCGGACAACGGCGCGCCCGGGGTGCGCGAGCAGTACAGCTCCGACGACGCCGGCGTCTACTACGCGGCCTTCCTGCTCGATCCCGACGGCAACAATGTCGAGGCCGTCGTGCGCGAGTTCTAGCTCGCGCGCGTGTCGACGTAATGCGCGAGCTCTAGCCGGCGCGCGCGTCGACGTCGTCGGGCTCTTCGGGAAGCTCCAACGCGACGGCGTCGCTCATGAGCGGACGCCGCGGCGGCCCGGTCGGGACGAGCGCAGGCTCCTCGTCGGGTGGCGCGGGAGGCGCCTCCGGCGGCGCGAGCCCAAGAGCCCGCTTGAGCCGCCGCCAGAGGGCGCCTCCGCGCACGCTTAGTAGTGGATTCCGCTCGCGGCGTCCAGCGCGTGCAACCGGCGGATCCGCTCGTCCATCGGCGGGTGCGTGGAGAAGAGCGCCGACATGCCGCGCCGGCTGAGCGGGTTGGCGATGTAGAGCGCCTCGGTAGCCGGGTTCACGTTCATCGGCACCGCCTCCACCCCGCGCTGGAGCGTTCCGAGCGCATCGGCGAGCGGCTTGGCCTCGCCAAGGTACTGCGCGGCGGTGGCGTCGGCGAGGTACTCGCGCTGACGGGAGACGGCGAGCTGGAGGATCATCGCCGCCATCGGCGCGACGATCACCGCGACGAGCACGCCGACGATCCCGAGCGGGTTCGAGTCCTCGTCGTCTCCACCTCCGAAGAACATCGAGAACTGCATGATGTTCGCAATCGCCGAGATGGCGGCTCCGATCATCGCGGCGATCGTCATCACGAGGATGTCCCTGTTGGCGATGTGGGCCATCTCATGGGCGAGCACGCCCTTCACCTGATCGCGGGGGAGGTACCGCAGGAGCCCTTCGGTGACAGCAACGACGGCGTTCTTCGGGTTGCGGCCGGTCGCGAACGCGTTCGGCTGCTCCGACGGGATCAGGTACACCGCCGGCATCGGAACGCCGGCGCGGCCGGCGATCTCCTCGATGTCGCGGTAGAGCTCGGGCGCCTCACTCCGATCGACGGGCCGGGCTTTGCTGGCCTTCAGCGCGAACTTCGCGGAGAACCAGAACATGACGAGGTTGAACAGAAC
>JACDBY010000424.1 GCA_013694685.1 Actinomycetota bacterium | reverse complement strand
TTCGACTGGGCCGACGAGGTGCTCCACGTCCACCTCGCGCGGAGAGTGCTCGCGCAGGCCTACGCGACCACGCGGGAGCGAGACGCAGCCGGTGAGCAAGCGGCAGCCGAGTACGGCCGCGTCGTCGAGCAGGATCGCGCGCTCGAGCGCTCGGACTGGTGGGGCGAGTTCTACGCCAGCGTCGAGCGCGTGGGTGCGTGAACATGCTCGAGGGCAATTTGTTACTGTCGCGTGGCAAATAGCTCGACCGTCTTCGTATGAGCGCGAGCGCGCGGAGATAGCCGATGAGAGCCGCCCTGATGGATGCCTCCGTCGCCGACGGTGGCGACGTGTTCGAGATCGCCGACCGGCTCGGCTTCGCCGGCGTCGAGCTCTCCCTCAGTCGAGCGGAGCTGCGCTCGGGCGACGCGGTGCGACTGCGCGAGCGGCTCGGAGACCGCCCGCTCGTGATCCACGCGCTCGTGCTCGGCGAGCACAACCACGGCGGGATCGCCGACGCCGATCCTGCGGTCGCGGAAGCCGCCGCCGAGGACGTGCGCCAGGCGATCGGCTGGGCCGCCGACCTCGGCGCCGGCGTCCTCCTCGTCCCCTTCTTCATGCGCGCCGAGCTCGTCGGGCAGGACGCGTTCGATCGCTGCGCGGATGCGTTCGCGTCCCTCTGCCCGCTCGCGGCGGGGCGAGGTGTCACGCTGTGCTTCGAGGGGCTGCTCGACGCGAGTGAGATTCGTCTGCTCTCGCAGCGCGTCGGCTCACGTGCCTTCGGTTGCTACTTCGATCTCGCGAATCCGTTGCGTCGCGGCCTCGACAGCCCGACCGAGATACGCGCGCTCGGCGAGCTCGTCCGGCGCGTCCACATCAAGGACATGCGGGTCACGCCGGGCGACGTGCGTCCCGGGCTCGGCCGGGTCGACTTCGCGGAATGCGCTCGTGCGCTCGACCAGATCGGCTACGACGGCTGGCTGACCCTCGAGACGCCACCCGGCCCTCCCCCGCTCATCGCGCGCGATCTGAGCTTCACCCGCTCTGTGTTCCCCGCCGTCGGCAGCGCGCGTCCATGGCCACGGTTCGGCGCCATCTCGTACGAGCTAGCCAGCGAAAGCTGGGAGCGGCTTGCCGAAGACCTCGACCGCTTGGGGCTCGTGTCCGTCCAGTTGGGGGGTGACCTCCTCGCGGAGGGCCTCGACGACCCGGACGGCGTCGCGTCGCGGCGGGCGCTACTCGAGGAGCGCGGGATCTCGATCGCCGGGATCGCGGGCTACCGAAACCTGATCACGCCTGACGCCGCGCGGAGGGACGCGAACATCGTGTACCTGAGCCGGTGCCTCGAGCTCGCGCCCGAGCTCGGCACCTGGGTCGTCGCCACCGAGACGGGCACGCGAGACCCACACGGCGACTGGACCGACTCGCCCGAGAACTGGCGTGACGAGGCCTGGCGCCTGCTCGACGACGCGCTCGAGCGACTGCTCCCCGTCGCGGAGCGCTCGGGCACGATCCTCGCCCTCGAGGCCCACGTCAAGAACGTCCTCAAGACGCAGAGCCAGCTGCTCTGCGTGCTGGAGCGTTTTCCGACACAGCACCTCCAGGTCGTCTGCGATCCGTACAACTACCTCTTCGGCCATTTGGTCACCGCGCAGGAAAGGGCAACGGCCGAGCTCGTCGATCGATTCGAGCACCGGTTCGTCGCCGCGCACCTGAAGGACATCGCCCCCGGCGGCGCCGAGTCCGGCACCCCCGAGCTCGGGACGGGCGTCTTCGATCAGCGTCCGTACCTCGAGTTCCTCCGCGACCGGCGCCCCGATCTCGACCTGACCGTCGAGCACCTTCCATCCGGGCACGTTCCGGTCGTGATCGAGCGCGTCGAGGCGCTGGTAGAGCACATGTCCGACTGAAGTCGGACACCCATCGGACGTCGGGTCAGGCCCGCTCGAGCGCTGCGGCGAGTTCGTCCTTCGTCATCGTCGAGCGGCCCTCGATGCCTGCCTTCGCCGCTGCTTCGCAAGGTCGCCCTTGCTCAGCTCAGCGAGGCCGTTGCGGCCTCCGTGGCTCCCCTTCCTGCGGCTGTGCGCCGCGA
>JACDBY010000416.1 GCA_013694685.1 Actinomycetota bacterium | reverse complement strand
CCGCCCGTCCGAGACGGGGATGCCGAAGCGCTTGAAGAGCTGCTTGCCCTGATACTCGTAGAGGTCCAAAGCGGCCGCGAGTCTAGCTATCTAGATTGAAACGATGCGCCGGACCGCCCTGCTCGCCGTGCTCTTGCTGACGGGGTGCGGGGCGTCCGAGACCGAGCCGGTGCCGCAGGCCCGGGCGGCCGAGCCGCAGCAGGTGGAGCTCGGCTGGCTCGAGAGCTATCCGAGCACAGGTGAGCGGATCCGCTTCGCGGTCGACGGCCTCACCGTGAACGCCGAGGGCTGGTCGGTCGAGATCCGGGTCACGAACGCGACGAGCAGCCCGTTCGAGCTCGGCGTCAACCGCGCCCAGCTCTCGTTCGGGTTGATGCTCTTCACCACCGGCAAGCTCGAGGAGCTCGAGCAGGCAAACCGGGACGGCCGCTTGCCCCCGGTGCGGCTCGCCGCCACGATGAAGCCGCCGCCTCCCGACGTGCTCGCCCCGGGCGCGACCTGGGACGCGACCCTCGAAGGCCCCGGCTCTCTCGCCGACGGAAGCTACGTGCGCGTCGCATTCGGGCCGCTCCGAGCGGTCGGTGAGCCCCCGGAAGGCATGGACTCCGTCCTCTTCTGGATCACCGACCGCTCTCACAGGCTCTGACGCGCTCACGCTGTAGTCTCACCGCCCGAGAGTTCACCGGCCTAGGAGGACAGATGGACGACGAGAAGACCGAGAAGACAACGCTCGAAGACGAGGAGATGACGTCGACCGGTGACGGCGATTTTGCGCCCGTCACAGACGACGCCGACGGAGACGACACCGATACGACAGACGGTGACGCCGACGACAGTGACTCCAGCGACTCCGACTCAGACGACTCCGACTCGGACGCCGCCTAGCTCACTCGCTCTCGACCGCGCGCTCGCGCCGGTCGAGAGCGAGAGCTTCCTCGCCGAGCACTGGGAGCGGAAGCCGCTCGTCGTCCCCCGCGCCGAGCAGGGGCGTTTCGACGACCTTCTCTCCATTCGGGACGTCGAGCGGCTGATCACGGAGACGGGGATCCGGACGCCGGGGTTTCGCCTCGTCAAGGCGGGCGCGACGATCTCGGGCTACACGAGCGATCTGGCCTGGCGGCCTGCGCCGTTCACCGGCGTGGCAGACGTGCGCCGCGTGCTCGACGAGCTCGAGGGGGGCGCGACGATCGTCCTGCAGGGCCTGCATCACAACTGGCTACCGCTCGCCCGCTACTGCCGACAGCTCGAGGCGTTGCTCGGCCACCCCGCACAGGCGAACGCGTACTACACACCACGCGGCTCCCAGGGCCTGCCCGCCCACCACGACACGCATGAAGTGATCTCGCTGCAAGTGGCCGGCGAGAAGCGCTGGCTCGTCTACGAGCCCGTGCTGGAGCTCCCCTTGAAGAACCAGCGCTATCACTCCGCGCTCGGCGCGCCCGGCGAGCCGGTGCTCGATGTGATCCTGCGCGCCGGAGACACGATGTACCTGCCGCGGGGCTGGCTGCACGAGGCACTCACGTCCGATTCCGACTCGCTGCACATCACGGTCGGCGTCAACGTACGCCGCTGGATCGACGAGGCGCGCTCGGAGCTCGACCTGCGAGAGCAGGAGTTGCACTTCCGGGAGGCGATCGACGACGGCGAGCCACCCGAGCTGCCGTTGCTCGATGCCGGCGCGGTCCGGCGTCGAGCCCGCGAGCGCTTCGTCCGCAGCCGTCGACCGATCCTGGACGGTCAACTGTCGGAGCTGCTCGCACTCGACGAGGTCACGGCTAAGACGCCGCTCGTGCGGCGGGACACAGTGATCGCCGACCTGCACGGGACGACGCTCGTGTTCGAGGGACGCTATCTCCGCTTCCCGGAGCGCCTGGCGGCGGAGCTCGAGTTCGTCGTTCTGTCCTCCGGGCCGTTTCGGGCGTCGGAGTTGCCAGGCACGCTGGACGAGGAGGGCCGGCTGGTGCTTGTCAGGCGACTCGTACGCGAAGGATTTCTGCGACGTAGCGAGCCGGGCGGCTGAGCTTCCGAGTCGAGCAGGTGAGGTGAGTCGGCTCACCCTCCTCGCGCCGAACGCGCACGTCGTAGCTCGCCTC
>JACDBY010000471.1 GCA_013694685.1 Actinomycetota bacterium | reverse complement strand
TCGGCGAGGGGGGTATTGGAGATCTGAACGTGCGGGAGTCCCTGATCCGGTTCACGTACCCGTTCTCCGTCCTCGGCTGGCCCGCCCTAGCCATTCCCTGCGGACCGGCCGAGACCGGCGCGCCGGCCTCAGTTCAGGTCGCGGCACGGCCCGGCCACGAGGCGCTCATACTCGCGGCCGGCCGCCGCCTCGAAGTCAGCGAGCTGCACTGACGGCCGACTCGTAGATCGGGTCGCGGCCGAAGACGTCGAGCTGATCGGAGAGCAGATCGCTCGGTGTCGGCGCTGCGCCCCCCGGCGCCTCGACGACGGAGCCGTCGACGGCGAGACGCCGCACGGTTCGGGCGTCCCGGTGTACCAGCTCGACCTTCTTGCGCAGACGCGACCGGAGCCACCCGGCGAGCAGGAGTGCGTCCGCCTGCGGCCCTCTCACCTCCAGCGCCTTCGCGCGACGGATCGCGGGCCACTGCGCAGCGAGGACGGCACGCCAGCGCTCGGTGCGCGACCAGGCGATGTCGGAGACCGCCACGCGATCGTAGAGGTCGGCGAGCCGCTCATAGGAGGCCGGCAGCCCGCCCCACTCCGATGAGTCGACGACGAGCCTGTCGACGACCTGGACCAGCTGCTCGAGCTCCGGCGACTCCCAGTCCGGCTCGCCGCGCCAGCGGCAGAAGACGGGCAAATCGGTGATCAGGAGCGGGTTCACGATCGATCCGGGTGCCCGTGCACGCTCGCCCTTCAGCGTCAGCTCGACGACCTCCGAGGCGATGCACCGCGAGGAGCTCCCCACCGGGAACGTGCGCACCTCGACGAGAGCGTCGATGCCGTCCTTCCGGCGCGGCGCCGGCGTGAGCACGATCGTGCGCGACGGATGGCGTTCCGAGAGCCCGGCGAGCGTCCGCTCTGCCGCCTTCAGCCAGGTCGCGGGTGCCCAGACGACGTGCGTCATCACACTCGTCCGCTGCGCACCCTCATCCCGCTCCTCGTTGAGCGCCCGCTCGACGGCAGCGAGCGACGTGTCCGTCAGTGTCTGCGCCACGATCTCCCGTCCCGCTGCACGAGCTCGTCAGCGCTGCGCGGGCCCCAGGTTCCCGCTTCGTAGTTCGGGAAGACCGGCCGGTCGCGGTTCCACGCGGCGACGATCGTGTCGACGAGCGCCCACTGCTCGTCCACCTCGTCCGCGCGGGTGAACAGGGTCGCGTCACCGAGCATCGCGTCGAGGATCAACCGCTCGTACGCCTCGGGCAACCCGGTGCGGAACGTGCCCCCGTAGACGAAGTCCATGTGCACCGTGCGGATCGACATTCCCTGCCCCGGCACCTTCGCGCCAATCGCGAGTGACACGCCCTCGTCCGGTTGGACGTGGATCAGGAGCACGTTCGGTCGCAAGCCGTCGCCGGCGATCTCTGCGAAGGGCGGATGCGGCGCGCGCTGGAACTGGATCGCGATCGTCGTCTCGCGCCGGGCGAGCCGCTTGCCCGCCCGCACGTAGAAGGGCGTGTCCGCCCAGCGCCAGTTGTCCACGTACAGCTTTGCGGCGACGAACGTGTCGGTCATCGACTCGCCGTCGACGCTCTCCTCCTCGCGGTAACCAGGTACCTCCTCGCCCTCGACGAGGCCGGGGCCGTACTGGCCGCGCACGACCGACTTCGGGCCGGGTGTGTGGAGGGAGCGCAGCACCTTCACCTTCTCGTTCCGCACGGAGTCGGCGGTGAAGTCGATCGGCGGCTCCATAGCGGTCAGCGCGACCAGCTGGAGCAGGTGGTTCTGGAAGATGTCGCGGATCGCCCCGGCCGACTCGTAGAAGCCGGCGCGCCCTTCGACGCCGATCGACTCGGCCACCGTGATCTGGACGTGGTCGATGAACTGGCGGTTCCAGATCGGCTCGAAGATGCCGTTCGCGAAGCGTAGCGCGAGCATGTTCTGAACCGTCTCCTTGCCGAGGTAGTGGTCGATCCGGAAGACCTCGTGCTCGCCGAAGTGCTCACTCAGGACCGCGTTCAGCCCGTTCGCCGAAGCGCGGTCGTGTCCGAACGGCTTCTCCACGATCAACCGCGTCCAGCCTCTCGTGCTGTCGCGCCGCTCGCCGAGCTCGTTCACGATCGTCTCGAACGCGGCGGGCGGCACGGCCAGGTAGTAGACCCGGTTGCCCTCGGTGCCGCGCTCCTCGTCGAGCTCGTACAGCTCCCTGACCACCGCGTCCTGCCCCTCGTCGTCGGCGAAGTCGGTGGCCACGTACCGCAGCCCGTCCGCGAGGTTGGACCACACCGACTCGTCGAAGTCGTCTCGTCCATGC
>JACDBY010000397.1 GCA_013694685.1 Actinomycetota bacterium | reverse complement strand
GTGCAGGCACAGGCGCCGGAGCGGCCGTTGGCGGTGACGGCACCGGTGACGGCTGTGCCGCGCGGGCCGGGAGCAGCCCGAGGGGATCGACGTACCCGTGCTCGTCCGAGGTGCGGCGGATGCCGAGATGGACGGTCGGTGTCGCGTGCTCGGGATCACCGCTCGAGCCCATGACGCCGACGGGGACTCCCTCGGCCACCGTATCGCCCTTCCCGACAGAGATCGAGCCGAGGTGGAAGAGCGTCACGGAGTATCCGTCGGCGGTGGAGATCGTGACGCCGCGTCCGTGCGTGGGGACTGAGCCCGCGAACGTCACGGTGCCGGACGCGGGAGCGCCCACGGGAGAGCCCTCGGGCCCACCCACGTCGATCCCGCGGTGCTGGCCGCCCGCATATGCGTCGGCCCCCATCTGGAACGGGCGAACGACTTGACCGTCAGCCGGCCAGGACCACGCAATCGCGCTCCCGCTCGAGGCGAGCGCGACGAGTGCCGTCACGCCGATCACGAGAAGACGGTGCACAGAAAACCTCCTTCGTTCTCTGCGCGGGCAACGCGGGAGAGGAAGGGTATCGAGGGCGCCGGACGACGTCAATCCCGCACGTCGAGGGACCCCCGGTAGAGCTCGTTGCGAGAGACGCCGAGAAGCCTGGCGACGACATCGGCCGCGATGCGCCGCGATGCGCCCGCGTCGACAAGTTGCGTGACGGCCGCGATCGCCTCCCGGGAGGTTTCGTCGTCGACGATCCCGGCGCCGATGACGAGCGTCACCTCTCCCTTGACCGGCTCGACGAATCGGGTTGCGAGCTCGGCCGCCGTGCCGCGAACGACCTCCTCGAACCGCTTCGTCAGCTCGCGGCAGACCGCGACCGGCCGCTCGGGACTCGCGTCAGCAAGGTGGGCAAGCGTGCGGGCGAGTCGCCGAGGCGAGTCGAACGCAACCGCCGCATAGGGCCAGCTGCGGGCCTCGTGCCAGAGGCGCCGCTGCTCGGCGTCACGTCGAGGGAGATACCCGAGGAAGCGGTACTCCGCCGTCACCAGGCCGCTTGCGACGAGCGCGGTCTCGACGGCGCTCGGGCCGGGTAGCACGGTTACCTCCACGCCCGCCGCGAGGGCCGCACGTACGAGCATCGCGCCGGGGTCGTTGACCCCGGGGAGCCCGGCGTCGCTGACGAGCGCGAGATTCTCGCCCGCGGCGAGTCGCGGCACGAGCTCCCCCGCACGCCCCGCCTCGTTGTGCCGATGGAGGCTGAGGAGCCGGCGAGCGCGGATCCCGTGCCGGTCGAGCAGGATCTGCGTCCGACGCGTGTCCTCGCAGAGCACGACGTCCGCCTCCGCGAGGACACGCAGAACCCGGAGCGTGACGTCCTCGAGGTTCCCGATCGGGGTCGCGCAGACGGCGAGCGGCACCGGAACGTCCTAGCGCTCGCCGTCGAGCGCCTCGAAGCCGACGAGACCGGCACCGACGAGACCGGCGTCGTCCCCGAGCTCGGCGGGAACGATCCGTACGAACGCGTCTGCCGGTGATAGTGCCTCGCGACGCGCGGCGGCGAGCGCGGGCTCTTCGAGGAGATCCCAGGCAGCGGCCCCGAACCCGCCTCCGACAACCGTCACCTCGGGCACGAAGACGTTGACGAACGACCCGATCGCAAGCCCGAGGAAGTGGCCGATCCGGCGGACGGCGGCGAGCGCCTCCACATGACCCGCGCGCGCCGACTCGACGAGGCGACGTGCGTCCCGTTCGCCCCAGATCTCCTCGGCTGCTCGTTCGGCCGTCTCGCCGGTGGCCACCGCCTCGAGGTGCCCGCGACCGTCGCAGTTCCCCTGGCAACGCGGCCCGTCCGCGTCGACGACGACGTGACCGAGCTCGGCCCAGCCCCGGTACAGACGTCCGTCGAGCACGAGACCTCCGCCGACGCCCGTGCCGATCGCGAGCAAGACGAGATCCGAGGCTCCCCGGCCGGCGCCCAGCCGCCACTCCGCGAGTGCGGTCGCGTTGCCGTCGTTCTCGAGGCCGATCGGGAGCCCGAAACGCTCGCGAAGCGAGCCGACGAGATCGAGCGACTCGAGCGGGAGGTTGTTCGCCTTCAGGGCGATCCCCGTGCGGCGATCGATCGTCATCGGAACCCCGACGCCGATCGCGGCCACGCCGTCGTCGAGCAACTCGTCGACGAGCCCCACGAGCGCGGCGACGAACGAATCCTCGCCGTCGGTCGGGGTCGGCACCTCGATCGTCCGGTCGCACGAGCCGTCGCGAGCGACGATCCCGGCAAGCATTTTCGTCCCGCCGACGTCGACTCCAATGACCCTGTCGGACGGCACGACGCGGCTACCATACCCGGCCTCATGCCCTCCGAGGACAAGCCCTACCGGGTCTATCGGGGTGGCAGGGCGAAGGGGCGGGTGCCCCTCACGCGGCAGGGATCGGGGTCTCGCTCGCAGGCCGAGCGCGACGCCGGACGGGGCGCGGGCGCGCCGAAGCGGCGACGCCGGCGCGGCAGGTGGATCGTCCTCGGGCTCCTGCTCGTCCTGCTCTTGCTCGTCGCCTGGGGCGCGGGGAGCTATCGCTCGGTCAATGCCGGCGTCTCCGAGGCGAACGATCGCGTCCCGGCGGGCGTCCGACGGCAGCTCTCGAAGACCGACGGCCTGCTCGTCTCGGCACCGACGACCATCCTGGTGCTCGGCACCGACGGCGCCAATCGCTCGGGTCGCGAGGCCGCCAACCGCGCCGATTCGATCATGCTCCTGCGCACCGACCCCGGTAAGCGTCGCCTCGCATACCTCTCGATCCCTCGAGATCTGCAGGTCGAGATCCCCGAGGTGGGTGTCGCGAGGATCAATGCCGCGAACCAGATCGGCGGTCCGGCGCTCGCGCTGCGCACGGTCGAGGATTTGACCGGGATCGACGTCAACCACGTGGCGTTCGTCGACTTCGACCGGTTCGAGGAGCTGATCGACGCGGTCGGGGGGATCGACGTGAACGTCCCCGGGCGCATCCGCTCCAACAAGTTCGACTGTCCCCTCAAGACGCAGGCGCGGTGCAATGCCTGGGCGGGCTGGCGCTTCGCGAAGGGCGACCAGCACATGGACGGCAGGCGCGCCCTCGTCTACTCACGTGTCCGCAAGAATCTCCTCAACCCTCGCGAGACGGATTTCGACCGCGCCCGGCGCCAGCAGCACGTCGTGCAGGCGGCCCTCGACGGCGTGACGAGCGTGGGCACGGCGCTGAAGCTGCCGTTCGTGGGCGACGACCTCGTCACGCCGCTCGCCACCGACCTCGGCGCCTGGGAACTCATGCAGCTCGGGTGGGCCTATTTTCGCGCCGACACGAGCAAGGCGCTCCACTGCCGCCTGGGTGGCGATCCCGCGACGATCGGCGGCGAGTCGGTGATCCTCGGCACGGAAGACAACCTTGCGACGGTCGCGATGTTCACCGGACGGTCGGCACCGCTCGCGCCGCCCCGTGGCCTGCCGTACGCGCCCGGCTGTCTCGTGGGCGCGTAGGACGCGCGTGAGCTACGAATCCGACTTGGAGTCCGACTTGGAGTCGGACTTCTTCGTCTCTGCCGCGGCCGCCGGCTTCTCTTTCGACGTCTCGCCGTCACCCGAGCTCGACTCGCCGTCCTTCCCGCCCTTCCGCGACGCGCGCCCGTAGTCGGTCGAGTAGAACCCGGAGCCCTTGAAATGCACCGCGACCGGAAAGAGCACCTTCTCGACGGGAGCGGCGCCGCACGTCTCGCACACGCTGACCGGCGCGTCGCTCATCCGTTGGAACACCTCGAACCTGTGGCCGTTCGGACACCGGTACTCGTAGATCGGCATGGCGGGCCAATCTACCAGCGAGGATTGCGCAAACCGCGATGACACAAGGGATCGAAGCCAGAGTCGACGGAGCCGTCGCTGTCGTGCGAGCGCCGTCGCGGGCGCTCGCGGGCGAGCGAATCGCATGGCTCGGCGTCGCCGGGATCACCCTCGTAGCGGCGACGTTCCTCCTGCACCAGCTGATGGCCTGGCCTCCGCACGAGGACGAGGCACTGGCGCTGCTCGTCGGCCGGGACTCGCTGCCGCGGGTCGTCGAGCACGTGACACAGGAGCGCGGTGGAGCTCCCCTCCACTTCCTGCTGGCCTGGGGTGTGGCGCACCTCGGATTCGGTCTCGGCGGCCTCCGCCTCGTCTCCGCGATCTTCGCCGTGGCGAGCCTGCCGCTCGTCGCGCTGCTCGGTGCTCGGCTCGCCGGCCGGCGGGTCGCGCTCGCGGCGACCGCGCTCGTCGCGCCGAGTTGGCTCTTCCTCTTCCACGGCGTCTACGGCCGTATGTACAGCCTCTTCCTCTTCTGCACGCTCGCGTGCACGCTCGCGCTCTTCTCGGCACTCGACCGTGGTGGTCGCCTCCGCTGGACGCTCTGGGTCGCGACCGCCCTGCTCGCTGCCGCCGCGCACCCGTACGCGGTGCTGCTTCTCGCAGGCCACGGCGTCTACGTGCTCGTCTCGCGGCGCGATCGGTTGCGCGAGGCAGCCGTCGCCGGAGCGGTGGTGCTCGTGCTGGGCATCCCGTTCTGGCTCACTGACCTCGTGCTCGTCGACCGGTTCGACGTCGGGGTCGGTGGCGGCGGCCAGAAGCTCGGTGGACCCGAGGCGGTGGCGCGATACCTCTGGCGATCGCTCGGCGACGCGACCGCGGGCTGGTGGCCGGTGACGGCGGTCGTGCTCGTCTCGGCGGCGGGCGGGGTCGTCTGCCTGCGTCGCAGCTCACGCTCTTTCGTTCTCTGCTCTGTCGGCACCACGGTGGCTGCGTTCGTCTTCGCCAAGCTCGGCGGCTCGGCGTCCCCGGAGTCGCGGCACCTGATCTTCCTGGCGCCGCTCGTCGCCATCTCGATCGCCTCGGTCGTCGTCCACGTAAGCAGACATCGGGCCGCCCTCGCCGTCGCATCCGTCGTCGCGCTCGTGGCCCTGGAGGCGACGTGGGCCTGGCATCGCACACCGGCGCTCTTCGAGTGGGAGCCCGACGCGCGACAGGCTGCGCGTGCCGAGGCCGAGGCATGGCTCGCGGACACGAGCCGACCCGACGACGTGCTCTTCGGCTACGAGCCGCTCTACCTCGGCGCCTGGGAGCGGAAGAGCGACTTTGCACGCACCATCGTCCCACGCGCCGACGCGACGCTCGCCCTCCGGACGATCGAGCGGGCAGCCCCCCTCGGGCGCGGAGTCTGGGTGCTGGACGCTAGCGAGCGCAACAACATCCGACGCCGGCTCGAGATCGAGCGTGCGCTGCCGTCACCGGCCGCTGCGTTCGAGGCACGCGCGTTCGGGCCTTTTCTGGTGATCCGGACGATCGAGCCGACCGTCACGCCGGAGTCCTACCTCTACCACGCGGCGCGGGCCATGCTCGTCGGCCGGAAGCCGTCGCTCGGGATCGGAGACGTCGACGTCAATCTGCGCACGGTCGTGCTCGCTGCACGCGAGCTCCGCGGCTATGGCCCGTCCTTGCGCTCGCGCTCCAGCACCTCGCGGTAGCACGGCGCGCTCTCGAACGCGCCGAGCCCCGACTGCACCGGCCGCGCATTCCGGCGACGGGCGCGCCGCAGGCCGGCGGCGACGGCAGAGGCGCCGACCAGCCCGCCGAGCGCGAACGACCGCAAACGGGC
>JACDBY010000350.1 GCA_013694685.1 Actinomycetota bacterium | reverse complement strand
ACTTCACCCGTGACACCGGCCTGCGGCCCCGGCACGACCGCCACCCAGGTCGTGTCGCCGTCGAGAGCGACCGCGCGGGGGATCCCCTCGAACGAGATGGTGCGAACGACGGTCGCAGTCTCGGGATCGACCTGCGAGAGGGTGCCGACGGCCGGATTCACGACGCTCACGCGCGAGGCGTCGGCGGCGACGTCGGTGACACCCGGCTCGAGGTCGATCGCCCCGAGTGAAAGGACTCGGCCTCCACCGATCCGCCAGAGCGAACCGTCGGCGGGCGAGGTGACCCAGGCGGCGTTCGCTCCCACGGCGATCGCGGCCACCGAAGGGGCAGGGACGCGTACGCGCCGCAGCGTCGCCCCCGTCCGCTCGTCGAGCCGCGCAACGGTGCCGTCGACCCCGAGCGCCCAGACACCGGCGCCACCGACGGCGACCGCGGCGGCCCGTACCGCTCGGCTCGTCGCCGTGATCGCGCCTGTCACCCGATCGATCCGGACGACCGCGAAGTCGGGCGTCACCGCCCAGACGGCGTCGGCGCTTACCGCCAGGTGGTTTTCGACGAGGTTCGAGACGGCTCCTCCGGGGGGTCGCGGGAGCTCGACCTCGGCTCGCTCGGTCCTCGTCACCGCGTCGAACCTCGCGATCGAGGTGGCGACGGGACCGACGAACTGCGACGCATCGAGGCGTCGGCCGTTCGCTACCCAGACGCTGCCCTCGCCCACCGCGAGGTCGGTCGGGGTGGCGCCCGTCGCAAGGCTCTCGACAACACGCGAGGCGGTGTCTATCCGGAGGAGCGTGCGCGCGTCGGCATCGACGAGCCACACCACCCCGTCGCGCACGCCGATCGCGGCCGGAGTCCGACCTGCAGGGATCCGACGCAGGATTTTGCCGCTTCTCGAGTCGACGCCGACGGCCGCTCCGGTCGCGGACGACGCGACGACCGGCTCAGGCGGCTCGTCGCGGAGGAACCAGGCGCCGGCCAGCACGACGGCGACGACCAGTGCCGCGGCGAGGAGCGCCGCGAGAGCCCGGGGCCGACGCCGTGAAGCCACATCGGACGTCCGTACGAGATCCGGCGACCGCTCGAGAGACGGATCCTGGGCGAGGATCGCCGCCTGGAGCCGCTGCAGCTCGGGGCCTGGCTCCAGGCCGAGCTCTTCGACGAACGTCCGGCGCGTGTCCGCGTACGCCTCGAGTGCTTCCGCCTGCCGGCCCGATCGGTAGAGCGCGAGCATGAGCTGTGCACGCGGTCGCTCGCGGAACGGCTCTGCCCGGACGAGCTCGCGGAGCTCACCGACGAGCCCGCCGTGCCCGCCGACTGCCAGGTCTGCGTCGACACGAAGCTCGAGCGCCTGGAGACGAGCCTCCTCGAGCTCCCTCACACGCGCCGCCGCAAACGGCTCCCCTGCGAGATCCGCCAGGGCCGGACCTCGCCAGAGACCGAGCGCCTCCGCGAGGGTCGACGCCGCCCCGCACGCATCGCCCGCCGCGAGGAGCCGTCGCCCCTTCTCGTGAAGCGACCGGAACCGCTCGAGATCGAGTTGCGCGGACTCGAGCTCGAGGACGTACCCCGGCGGCCGCGTGACGAGCACGTCGTGCGGCTCGAGCGCCTTCCGCAGGCGTGAGACGTGCTGCTGGAGCGCTGTTGCCGCGTCCGCAGGCGGTCGCTCGACCCAAACGTCGTCGACGAGGCGGTCGCTCGAGACGACGTCTCCCTGATGCAGGGCGAGGATCGCGAGGACGGCTCGCTGCTTCGTGCCGCCGAGCGGGACACGTCGGTCGCCGTCCCACACCTCGAGGGGGCCGAGGAGCCGGAAATCGAGGCCGCTCGCCAGGGCGCGACCGTACCACTTGTCGCTGTCAGCGGGCTGACAGGCGGTTGGCAGCTCTTCGCGAGCCTCGGCAACGACCCTCTCCGCGACCTCGATGCGACGGAAGGAGGAAGAGATGAGGCTCGGAGGCTGTGCGCTCGTCGCGCTCGCGGCGATCCTCGCCGGCTGCGGCGGCTCGAACGAGCCTGCGAAGTTGCTCCGCGACGGCGTCTACCGATACGAGCTGAGCGAGCAGCACCTGCTGGACAATGGGATCGGACTCCAGCAGGCGAAGGACGAGTCGGGCGACCACGCGATCACCCTCGACGGCGGATCCTTCGTGGATCGGTGGCGCTCGTCCGGGGGCCGCGGCGGGTCGTGCGGAGGGACGTACACCGCCGAGGGAAGCACGGTCACGTTCCGCTGGACGTACGGCTGCTTCGGCGACTGGACGATGCGCTACACGGTCGACGGCGCAACGGTCACGTGGGCAGACATCGACGTGCTGCCGCCGTACGACGACGAGGAAGAGCAGAAGGTTGCCGAGGTCTTCAACAGCGTCCCGTGGACGCGGGTCGGCGACCCCCCAAGCTAAGAGAGAGGAACATGCACATGATTCGAGCGATTCGATCTCTGGTGCTCGCGACGGCAGTCTGTCTCGCGGTCACGGCGACTGCGAGTGCCGGCAACGTCTTGCGGGAGACGATCCACGACGAGGGCACGTTCGTGCTCGAGGGCTTCTGCGACGAAGCCGGTCTGACCGTCG
>JACDBY010000316.1 GCA_013694685.1 Actinomycetota bacterium | reverse complement strand
TCGTCTGGATGAGCGTCTGCTGGAGGTTGAAGGAGGCGAGCGAGCCGGTGTCCCACGGGAGCTGGAAGAACCAGTTCAGCCCGGATCCCTCGAAGATCGCCTGGTAGGTGCGGAGCGGGTTCTTCCCGGTCGTCACGAGGACGACGAGGCCGCCCATCACGAATGCGATCGCGACGGTGACGAGCGGTGCCACGACTCCACCCGCCCGCTGCGCGAGCGCCAGCCGGCCGAGGAAGGTCGCCGGCTGCTCGGGTGGCGGCTCCGGCGGCTGCGCCAGGGGCTGGACGGGCGGCAGCCCGGACGGCAGATCGCTCACGCGGCGACTCCCGAGTGCTTCCCGCCGGTCATCGCGATGCCGAGCTCCTCCTCGGTCGCGGTCGGCGGGAACTCGCCCACGATGGCGCCCTCGTACATGACGAGGATGCGATCCGCGAGCGAGAGCACTTCTTCGAGCTCGAGCGAGACGAGGAGGATCGCACGCCCCTCGTCCCGCTCCTCGATCAGGCGGCGGTGGACGAACTCGATCGCTCCGACGTCCAGGCCACGGGTCGGCTGCGCGGCGATCAGGACCTTCGGGTCGCGCTCGATCTCCCGTGCGAGCACGACCTTCTGCTGGTTGCCACCCGAGAGACCACCCGCCCGGCTCGTCGGACCGCCCCCGCGGACGTCGAAGTCGCGGATGAGCGCCCGAGCGCGCTGGATCAGACGGCGCGGAAAGAGCCACCCAAGGCGAGACGCGGGCGGGGATCGATAGTCGTGCAGCGCGATGTTCTCGGCAATCGAGTACTCGAGTACGAGGCCGCGCCGCTGACGATCCTCGGGAATGTGCCCGATCCCCGCCTCCAGGTGGCCGTGGGCGGAGTCTTTCGTGACGTCGCTGCCCTCGACGCGCACAGAGCCGGAGTCGACGGAACGCAGGCCCGTCATGCCGTCGATCAGCTCCGTCTGGCCGTTGCCGTCGATCCCGGCGATGGCGACGATCTCGCCCGAGCGGACCACGAACGAGACGCCACGGACCTGCTCGATGCCGCGGTCGTCGCTGACTCGGAGGTCGTCGACCTCGAGGAGGGGCTGTGTCGGTTGCGCGTCGGTCTTCGCGACACGCAGCAGCACGTCGCGCCCGACCATCAACCGCGCGAGGCTCGCCTCGGTGGCGCCCGCCGCCGGGAGAGTCTCGACGAGCTTGCCTCGCCGGAGGACCGTGATGCGATCGGCGATCTCCAGCACCTCGTTGAGCTTGTGGGAGATGAAGACGATCGACTTGCCGCGCTCCGTGAGGCTCCGGACGACCTCGAAGAGCTCCTTCGCCTCCTGCGGCGTCAGCACTGCCGTCGGTTCGTCGAGCACGAGCACGTCGGCGTCGCGGTAGAGGGCCTTCAGGATCTCGACTCGCTGCTGCTGGCCGACCGTGATGTCCTGGATCCGAGCCGTCGGGTCGACCGCGAGCCCGTACCGGTCGGAGATCTCCTTGACGCGCCGCTCGGCCTCGTCCATGTCGAGGATGACGCCCTGGCGCGTGGGTTCCTCGGCGAGGACGATGTTCTCGGCGACCGTCATCACGGGGATCAACATGAAGTGCTGGTGCACCATGCCGACGCCGGCCTCGATCGCGGCGTTCGGCGAGCCGAGGCGCACACGGTGCCCCTTGATGACGATCTCGCCCTCGTCGGGGTGGTAGAGGCCGTACAGGATGTTCATGAGCGTCGATTTGCCCGCCCCGTTCTCGCCGAGGAGCGCGTGCACCTCGCCCTCGAGGAGGTCGAAGCCGACGTCGTCGTTCGCGACCGTGCCGGGGAATCGCTTCGTGATGTGGCGCATCTCCAGCACCTGGGCGCGGTCGGCCATTGCGCGCGATCATATGTCGTGGGCGAGGACGAGCGTCCCGGACGATGCGCGGCGCGGTGGCAGCTCCGCGAGCGCGTGTGAACTGCGCCTGCCGTTCCCGCTTGGCATCGACAAGCTGATATGACAGGCTCCTCCGATGGCCGCCGTCACGTTCGCGAACGTCGCAAAGGTCTATCCGGACGGAACGAGAGCCGTTTCGGATCTCGACCTCGACGTCCAGGACGGGGAGTTCATGGTTCTCGTCGGGCCATCGGGCTGCGGGAAGACGACCGCCCTCCGGATGGTTGCAGGTCTGGAGGGAATCTCCGAGGGTGTGGTCCGGATCGGAGATCGAGTCGTGAACCACGTCCCCTCACGTGATCGCGACATAGCCATGGTCTTTCAGAGCTATGCGCTGTACCCGCACCTGACCGTCTACGACAACATCGCCTTCGGGCTGAAGCTGCGGAAGGTGCCGAAGGCGGAGGTCGAGCGCAAGGTTCGCGAGGCCGCGAAGATGCTGGGGCTCGAGGAGCATCTCGAGCGCAAGCCGCGCAACCTCTCGGGTGGGCAGCGGCAGCGAGTCGCGATGGGACGCGCGATCGTGCGCGAGCCCGCCGCCTTCCTGATGGACGAGCCGCTCTCGAA
>JACDBY010000282.1 GCA_013694685.1 Actinomycetota bacterium | reverse complement strand
CGTAGTCCGCGTAGGCCTCGTACCACTCGAGCATCGTGAACTCGGGGTTGTGCTTGAACGAGACGCCTTCGTTGCGGAAGTCCTTGCCCAGCTCGTAGACGCGCTCGAGACCTCCGACGATCAGCCTCTTGAGGTACAGCTCGGTCGCGATCCGGAGGTAGAAGTCGGTCTCCAGCTCGTTGTAATGCGTGACGAACGGGCGGGCGAACGCGCCGCCGTAGCGCGGCTGCAGGATCGGCGTCTCCACCTCGACGAACCCCCACTCGTCGAGCGCCCGCCGGATAGCTGTCACGACCCTCGCGCGCGTGAGGAACGTCTCGCGTGTCTCCTCGTTCATCAGGAGGTCGAGATAGCGCTTCCGGTAGCGGAGCTCGACATCCGTCAGCCCGTGAAACGTGTCGGGCAGCGGCTGGGTGTTCCGGGAGAGCAGCTCGACGCTCTCGGCAAGCACCGACGGCTCGCCGCGACGTGACTTCGCGGGCCGCCCGACGACTCCCAGCACGTCGCCGAGGTGAACGTCGAGCTCGCCCGTCACGGCGACGTCGCAGATCACCTGTATGCGACCCGAGCGATCGACGAGGTCGAGCTCGGCGGGCCGTGGGAGCGGATGCGGTTCGTCGAGGCACTGGAGCGGCACGAGCTCTGGACGAGAGATGCCGACGAGCTCCGCGCCTGGCTGACCGAGCGAGGGGTCGACACGGAGGCCGACAAGGACTGGATGCAGCTCGTCGACCACGCGTTCTCCCACTACGTCGAGCCGGGTCTCGTCCAGCCGACGATCGTCCACGACTACCCGGTCGAGCTCTCGCCGTTCGCACGGCCGACGGATGACGACCCGTCGATGACCGAGCGCTTCGAGTACTTCGCCGGCGGGATGGAGCTCGGGAACGCCTTCACGGAGATCAACGACGCCGTCATGCAGGCGGAGCGCTTCGCGCAGCAGGCCGGTCAGGTCGAGGGCGAGCGCGGCGACCCCGACTACGTCGAGGCGCTCTCCTACGGCATGCCGCCGACGGGAGGCATCGGGCTCGGGATCGACCGGCTCGTGATGCTGTTCACGGGTCGCGAGACGATCCGGGACGTCGTGCTGTTCCCTGCGCTCCGCCCGCGGTAGGGTCGTCGCCATGGAGTCGTGGCGTTCCGAGGACACGTTCGTCGTCGACCAGCTGATCCGGCCGATCGCGAACCTCTACCGCATCTCGGCGGGTGGGCAGCCGGTCGCGTTCGTCCGCCAGAAGAAGTTCGCGCTCAAGGAGGACATCCGCTTCTTCGCGGACGAGAGCGAGACCACCGAGCTCTTCCGGATCAAGGCGAGGTCCATGCTCGAGCTCGGGGGACGGTACGACGTGACGGCGCCGGACGGCGAGCAGATCGGCGCCGTGGAGAAGGTCTTCGGGCGGTCGCTCCTCCGCTCGACGTGGCGCCTCGTCGGCGTCGACGACCGCGAGCTCGGGGTCGCGAAGGAGCGCTCGCAGCTCTGGGCGCTCGTGCGTCGCGCAATCGATCTCGTGCCGTACGGCGAGCTGATCCCGATCGTCTTCCACTTCACCATCGACAGCGGTGACCGCCATCTCGGCGACTTCACGCGGCGTCTCGGGATCCGTGACACCTACGACCTCGACCTGACCGGTGACACCGAGCGGACGATCGACCGACGGCTTGCGATCGCCCTGGCGGTGGCGCTCGACGCGCTCCAGAGCCGCTGAATCGCGTCTCCGCGTAGGCGCCTCAGCGCGGCTCAGCCGACGGCCGGCGACTTCCAGCCGTGACCGACCGCCTCCGCACGCTCGCGGTCCGCGACGGGCACGTCCTCTTCGGGGTGCGCCTTCCGATGCTCGCGGAACCACTCGACAGCACGCGAGAGACCCTCGTCGAGGGGGACTTGCGGATCAAAGCCGAGGAGGGTGCGAGCCTTCGAGAGGTCGGCGACGTAGTGCGTGACCTCGCCGAGGAGTGACGGGGCGAGGGTCACCTGCGGCTCCGTTCCGAGCTCTACCGCGATCCGCTCGGCACAGTGGACGATTGTGTTGCCCTCGCCGTAGGCGAGATTGATCGTCTGGTTGACGACGTGACCGCCGGCGAGGGCCTCGACGCCGCGGACAATGCCGTCGACGCAGTCGTCGATGTACGTGAAGTCAAGTGTCTTGTCGCGACCGCCGTAGATCGTGATCGGCTCGTCGCGGAGCATTGAGTGGATGAAGAGCGGTATGACCCTGATCATGCGGTGCAGGTCGTTGTCGAACCGCCCGTAGACGTTCGAGAAGCGGAAGACCAGGTAGGGGAGGCCGTAGCAGCGCGCGTACGAGTAGATGAAGGCTTCGCCGGCGATCTTCGACGCCGAGTAGGGGCTCTCCGTGTACGAGAAGTCGGCGACCTGCTCGCTGTACTCCTCGAAACGATGGACGTCGCCGTACACCTCGCGGCTCGACGAGAAGACGATCGGAAGACCTGCGTGACGGGCGAACTCGAGGACGTTGAAGGTCATCACGGCGTTCTCCAGCGCGCGGTGCGGCTCCCGGACGAGTTGATGCACCTTTGCGTGCGCGGCGAGATGGACCACGATGTCCGCCTCGGGGTATTCCACGCCGTTGATCCCGCCCTTGAATGCGGCGTAGTGGCCGGAAAGATCCTGCAACAGGGTTGGAAACTCATCGGTCCAGCTGTTCTGCCGCTTGTCGATCCCAAAGACCTCGTGTCCCTCCCGGAGGAGGCGGAGCGCGAGGTTCGTGCCGATCTGGCCGGACGAGCCGGTAACGAGGATCTTCATCCGCTGATGTCCACGACCCGGGCTCCCACGACGGCGGAAGGCTACCGCTCGCTTCGCCGCGACCTCGGCTGCTCGGCGACCTCGGAGTCGTCGGGTACGATCAGTTCAGCCTTCGACTCGGAGCCAGCGGCACCGCAGACTCCGGATCACGCGAAAAGGAGGGTCGAGGCACCGTGTTCGAGCGCTTCACCGAACGGGCCAGGCAGGTCGTCGTCCTCGCCCAGGACGAGGCACGCGCCCTGAAGCACAACTACATCGGTACGGAGCACATCCTGCTCGGTCTGCTGCGCGAGGAGGAGGGGCTCGCCGCGCGCGTTCTCGAGCAGCTCGACATCACCGTGGAGGAGGTCCGCGCGCAGGTCGCGCGGATCGTCGGCCAGGGCGACGAGGTGACCACCGGCCAGATCCCGTTCACTCCGCGCGCGAAAAAGGTGCTCGAGCTCGCGCTGCGCGAAGCGCTCTCGCTCGGCCACAACTACATCGGCACCGAGCACATCCTGCTCGGTCTCGTCCGCGAGAACGAGGGTGTCGCCGCGCGCATCCTCCTCGACTTCGACGCCGACGCGGAGAAGATCCGCAACGAGATCATCCGCATGCTCTCCGGCCCGGGGCGCCGACAGTCCGGTCAGCCCTCGTCGGGCGGGCAGGGCGGCGAGAAGTCGAAGAACTCGAAGCTCCTCGACCAGTTCGGCCGCAACTTCACGAAGCAGGCGACCGAGGGCAAGCTCGACCCGGTCGTCGGCCGGCAGACGGAGATCGAGCGGATCATGCAGATCCTCTCGCGGCGCCAGAAGAACAACCCCGTGCTGATCGGCGAGCCCGGCGTCGGCAAGACCGCCGTCGTCGAGGGGCTCGCGCAGCGGATCGCCGTCGGGCAGGTGCCGGAGCTCCTCAAGGGCAAGCAGATCTACTCGCTCGACCTCGCCGCCCTCGTGGCCGGCTCCAAGTACCGCGGCGAGTTCGAGGAGCGCCTAAAGAAGGTCATGAAGGAGATCCAGCAGCGGGGCGACATCGTCCTCTTCATCGACGAGCTCCACAACCTCGTTGGCGCGGGCGCGGCAGAAGGGGCGATCGACGCCGCCTCGATCCTCAAGCCGGCGCTCGCCCGGGGCGAGCTGCAGACGATCGGCGCGACGACGCTGGACGAGTACCGCAAGTACCTCGAGCGCGACGCGGCCCTCGAACGGCGCTTCCAGCAGGTGCGAGTCGAGGAGCCTACGATCGACGACACGGTGCAGATCCT
>JACDBY010000255.1 GCA_013694685.1 Actinomycetota bacterium | reverse complement strand
GCTCTGGGATCTCGCCGAGCGCTGGTACCCGGAGACCGAGACGCTGTCGCTCCACGAAGCTGAGCGGATGCTCGCAGCACACGCCTTCCGCAACCTCGGTGTTCGGCACGAGAAGGGACGCTGGCTCGCGCATCCGGACGTGAGCGCCGCGCCCGTGCCCGATCGCGTCATGGTGCTCTCGCCGTTCGACCGGCTCGTGTACGACCGCGACCGCGCCGAGGCGCTCTTCGACTTCAGGTACCGCATCGAGATCTACGTGCCCCCCGCGAGGCGCGAGTACGGCTACTACGTGCTACCGCTGCTCGCCGGCCACGAGCTGGTCGGACGGGTCGAGCCGCTCGTCGACCGCAAGGCGGGCACGATGCGCGTCCTCGGTGCGTGGGGCGACACGTCACGGCTCGACGAGGCGCTCGTGCCGCTCGCCGCGCATCTCGGTGTCGAGCTCGAGCAGCGCCTGCCTGTTACGCGACGCGGGTCGGGTCCTTCGTCACGGTCGTCAGCCGCTCGCAGCCGTCGGTCGTGACGACGACCAGGTCCTCGATCCTGACGCCCACGTCACCCGCGAGATAGAGCCCCGGCTCCACCGTGACGACGTTGCCGGGCTCGAGCACGGCGTCGGACTCCGGTCGGAGAGTCGGCCCTTCGTGGACGTCGAGACCGACGCCGTGCCCCAGCCCGTGCCCGTAGAGCTCACTCATCCCGGCCTCTCCGATCGCCACCCGTGAGGCGGCGTCGACGTCGCGGCCGGCGGCCCCGGGTGCGACGGCAGCGAGCCCGTCGAGCTGCGCCCGGAGGCACAGGTCGTAGAGCTCACGCAGGCGTCCTTCGGGCTCTCCCGTGAAGAACGTTCGCGTGCAGTCCGAGCGGTAGCCGTCGACGGCGCAGCCTGCATCGACGACGACGAGCGTGTCGGCCGGAATCGGCTCGTCGCGAAGCTTCGCGTGCGGTCGCGCGCCGTTCTCCCCGAACGCGACGATCGCGTCGAAGGCGGGGCCGTCGGCGCCCTCCTCGTGCCAGGCCTGCTCGAGCCACCACGCGAGCTCGGCTTCGGTGCGGCCGACGAACGGTTGCGCCGCGAGCTCCGCGTAGACCCGGTCGGAGATCGCTGCCGCGCGCCGGAGCGCGTCGAGCTCACCAGGCTCCTTCACCGCGCGAAGCGTCTCGACGAGACCGCTCGTCGAGACGAGCTCGACGCCGCCCCTGCGGAGCGTCTCCGCGTCGGCGAGGGAGAGATGCGCCGCCTCGACCGCGATCCGCCGACCTGAGAAGCGCTCCGCGAGCGCCGGGAGTACCGCGCGCGGGGTCTGCTCGAAGCGGGCGTCCTCGACCACGCTCGCCGCCTCCGCGTAGCGAAAGTCCGTGTAGAGCGTCGCCTCGCCCGCCGGCTCGACGAGCACCACCGCATTGGAGCTCTCGAGCCCCGTGAGGTAGCGCACGTTGACGAGCCCGGTGACGAGCAGCGGGTCGTCGAGGCGCGCGGCGAGGCGCTCGATCCGGGTGCTCACACGTCCCTCCGCGCGGCGAGCACGTCGAGCGCGCGCCGATAGCCCTCGACTCCCTCACCCGTGATCCGGTCGGTTGCGAGCCCCTCGAGCACGCTCTGCCGGCGCCATTCCTCGCGAGCGTCGACGTCGGAGAGGTGCACCTCGACGATCGGCCCCTCGAACGGCTCGAGCGCATCGCGGATCGCCCAGCTGTAGTGGGTCCAGGCTCCGGGGTTGACAACGAGAGCGTCGGCGTTGCCGAGCGCCGCGTGGAGGAACTCGACGTATTCGCCTTCGTGGTTCGTCTGCCGGCAGCGAACCTGGAGCTTGCGCTCCCGCGCCCACGCGTAGATCGTCGTCTCGAGATCCTGCAGGGAGCCGCCGCCATAGAATGCAGGCTCGCGCCGGCCGAGCAGGTCGAGGTTGACACCGTTCAGGACGTCGATGCGCACGGCGAGATGCTAGTGCCTCGCTTTGCTCGGCACTAGGTGCAGGACAGGTCCGGCACCTACGCCTTTTTGGGAATCACGTCGCCCAGCGTCTGAGTCTCACGTCGACGGCGATTCCCAGTCCGCGGCATCCTCGACGTAGATGTGCTGCTCGATCGTCAGCTCGGTCGCCCCGTCGAGCGCGCCCGCCGAGACGGAGATCGTCTCCCGCCCGCGTGCCGCCCAGAAGAGCGTTGCCCCGCACCGACCGCAGAAACCACGCTCGCGTTCGTTCTCGTCGACGTACCAGGTCAGCGTCTCGTCGCTGATCAGAATGAGCGCGGCCGTGGGAACCGCGGTGTACGCGCCGGCGAGCGTCCCGCTCCGGCGGCAGAGCGAGCAGTGACAGACGCGAACGGGACGGAGCGGCGGCTCCAGCTCGAAACGGACGCCCTGGCAGAGACAGCCTCCGGTCACGCGATCAGCTCCTCGAGCGCCCGCCGCACGTCTGCCGCGGGCACCTCGACACCCCAGCGTGGCTTGCCGGGGGCGTCGAGGAGGACGAGCCTCGGCGAGCCGCGCTCGGCCTTCTTGTCCCGCCCGAGCGCAGCCCAGGCGGTGTCTGGATCGACCGCGACCGGCTCCGGTGCGAGCACCTCCTGCACGACGCGCACCTGGTCGTCGAGCCCGGAGAGGCGGAGAGCGGCCAAGAGACCGAGCGCGACCGCGCGGCCGTGCGTCAGGGTGTAGCCGGCGGCGGCCTCGAGCGCGTGGGCGAAGGTGTGACCGAGGTTGAGCTGGTTCCGTATCCCCCGGTCATATGGATCGGCGAGGCAGACACCAGCCTTGAAGCTCGCACAGAAGCGAACCTGCTCGGGCTCGGAACGCTCCCACACCGGAGCACCGGCGAGGAGCCCTGTCTTCACCACCTCCGCAAGACCGTTCGCACGCTGCTCGTCGGGCAACGTCTCCAGCAGCCCCGGATCGCAGACGACGCGCGCCGGCCAGTGGAACGCACCGACCGCGTTCTTCGCTCCCGGCAAGTCGATCGCCGTCTTCCCGCCGATCCCGGCGTCGACCTGGCCTACGAGCGTCGTCGGAACGGCGACCCACGGCACCCCTCGCATGTGCGTCGCCGCGGCGAAGCCTGCGACGTCGGTCGTCGCCCCGCCACCGAGCGCGACGAGCGTCCCGTCACGACCGAGCCGGAGCGCCGTCCAGAGGCGCTCGAGCACGGCCGGAGTCTTGGCGGCCTCGCCGGCGGGAATCTCGTGCTGCTCGAGGTCGCGTCCTCCGAGGGCGAGCTGCGCGCGGACTCCGTGGATCCCCGAGTCATGGCCGTCGGCAACGAGGGCAACGGCGCCGTCCCCCGGGACGAGCGAGCCGAGATCGTCCACGGAACCGACCTCCACGTGTGCGCCGGCGGCGGCGAGGAGGAGCTCCTCGAGGTCGTCCGCGCGCGCGTCGGCAACCTCGTCGTAGAGAGGCGCTCGCGTCCGGTAGAGGGCCTGGAAGGCCGCCTCGTCGCGTGCGAGCGGACGATCCGACCCCGAGGTTCGATGCCAAGCGTCCTCCGGCTCGACATCGAGGACGACGGTGAACGCACCACGCGCCAGCTCGCGCCGGATCGACTCCGGGAGCACGGCACCCCCGCCGAGGGCGACGACCACCGGCTCGGCGCCACGAAGCGTGTCGGCGGCAGCCTGTTCCTCGAGCGCCCGGAACGCGGCTTCCCCCTGCTCGTCGAAGAGCTCGGCGATCGATCTGCCGGCGCGCGACTCCACCTCGTGATCGAGGTCGACAAACGCGCGGCCGAGCCGCTCCGCAACCTCGCGCC
>JACDBY010000225.1 GCA_013694685.1 Actinomycetota bacterium | reverse complement strand
TCTTCAGCCCGTTCGTCTCGCACGACACGCAGGGCACCGGGCTCGGCCTCCCGATCGCTCAGGAGCTTGCCTCTGCGCTCGGGGGTCGCATCGAGCTCGACACCGAGCCGGGACGGGGAAGTCGCTTCCGGCTCGTTCTGCCCGCACGGTAGGTCGTTCGCCCCGCCCTCGGCGGGGCAGCCCGCAACGCCTCCGGCGTCGGGCAGGTCGCAGCTGAGGTGTCGTCGTCAGGGGCTCCCGTAGAGTCCCGCCGTGACCGAGCCGGCTCGAGCGACGGTGCATGAGCTGCCGGAAAGTCGCGCGCCGCGCGCCGCCGCGCTCGTCGCGTTGCGACCCCGGCAGTGGACGAAGAACCTGCTCCTCTTCGCGGGAATCATCTTCGCCGCCAAGCTCGGTGACCCGGGTCGGTGGGTCTCCGCGGTCACCGCGTTCGTCGCCTACTGCGCCGCCTCGAGCGCGGCGTACCTCGTGAACGACGTCCGCGACGCCCCAGCGGATCGGAGGCACCCCGTCAAGCGCTCCCGCCCGATCGCACGCGGCGAGCTCGCTTCCGGCCCCGCCCTCGCTCTCGCTGTCGGGCTCGCACTTCTCGCTGTCAGCCTGACTGCGACCCTCGGGCTGACCTCAATTGCGTGTCTCGGCGGCTTCCTCGGACTCCAGGCTGCGTACTCTCTCCGCCTGAAGGCGATCGAGCTCGTGGACGTCCTCTCGATCGCCGCGCTCTTCGTGCTTCGAGCGGCCGCCGGGGCGATCGCGGTCTCGGTCGAGATCTCGGAGTGGCTCCTCCTCTGCACCTTCCTCCTCGCCCTCTTCCTCGCGCTCGGCAAGCGTCGGGCGGAGCTTGCCCTCGACGGGGTTCGTGCGCGTCCCGCACTCGCGGGCTACACACCCGCGCTCGTCGACCAGCTCCTCGCTGTGGTCGCCGCCGCGACGATCGGTGCGTACGCGGTGTACAGCCTCACCGCGCACGACTCGCGCTGGCTTCTCGCGACCGTCCCGTTCGTCGTCTACGGGCTCTTTCGCTACCTGCTGCTCCTCCACCGGCGCGGCCTGGGCGAGGAGCCCGATGCGCTCCTCGTCCAGGACGTGCCGTTGCTCGTCACCGTTGCGACGTGGGCGACGGCGTGCGCGATCGTGCTCGCGGTCGGTTAGACCGCCTGCGACGGGCCGGACAGGACCGGCCCCTACGCGGCTTCGCGTGCGGCGGGGAGCTCGCCGACGGCGCGCTCGAGGCCCCGTTCCAGACGCGCCAGCCGAGCATCGACGCCGTTCCAGCCCGAGGCGATCAGATCCACGAGGATCCCGAGGTCGTCGACCCGCGCGGTGCGCTCGGCGAGAAGCTCCTGCTCGAGCCGCTCGAGGCGGCGGAGCGCCTGGTTCACGCCGCCGCGGATCTCGGCGAGACTCCGACTGACCGGGACAACCTCGCGCGCGATGCCGTCACGCACCGCGACCGCGACCTGCTTGGGGAGCGACTCCTCGAGCTCGTCGGCGACGCGCGTCAACCGCATCACCTCGGCCCGCGCGCGCTCGAGCGCCGCGTCGAGCCGGGCACCTGCGACACCGTCGCCCGTCCCCTCCGCGATGCGCTTGCGTGCTCGTTCCAGTGCCTGTTGATCCATGAGCGCAAGGCTACGCTCGGCATCGGATGAGATCCTCCGAGCTCGACTATGACCTGCCGCAGGAGCTCGTCGCCCAGCACCCCGTGGAGCCGCGGGACGCATCACGCCTGCTCGTGCACGACCGGTCGACCGGTGAGACCCGCCACCGCTCCTTCCGCGAGCTGCCGGGCGAGCTCGACGGGCACCTCGTCGTTGTCAACGACACACGCGTCGTCCCTGCGCGGCTCGCCCTGCGTCGTGCGAGCGGCGGCGCGGTCGAGGTGCTGCTGCTCGAGCACCTCGGTGGCGACCGCTGGGAAGCACTCGCCCGGCCCTCGCGCCGGCTTCGGGCAGGGGAGGTGTTGACCGCCAGAGACGAGGACTCGGCGGCGCCGGCGGCGCCGAGCGCAGGCGACGGAGCCGCTTGTGACGATCAGTCACGAGCGTCTGTCACGCTCGCCGTTGACCTCGGAGGTGGACGGTGGGAGGTCTTGCTCGACGGCACTCTCGGAGGCGGACTGCCGCTGCCGCCGTACATCCACGAGGCTCCGGCCGACCCGGAGCGCTACCAGACCGTCTATGCGGCCCATGCGGGCTCGGCCGCGGCGCCGACGGCGGGGCTCCACTTCACGCCCGGGCTCCTCGCCCAGGTCGACCACGAGCGTGTAACGCTCCACGTCGGGCTCGACACGTTCCGCCCGCTCACCGCGGAGAGGCTCGACGAGCACGAGCTACACGGCGAGCGCTACTCGGTCACACCGCGCGCGTGGGCGCGGATCGAGCGTGCTGACCGCGTGCTCGCCGTCGGCACGACGACGACGCGCGTGCTCGAGACGCTCGCGCGCGGAGCGCCGCTCGAAGGACGCTCGCACCTCTTTGTCACCCCGGGATTCGCGTTTCGCCGCGTGGACGCGCTTCTCACGAACTTCCATTTGCCGCGGACGACGCTCCTCGCGCTCGTGATGGCGTTCGCCGGCGTCGAGCGGACGCGCGAGCTCTACGCACTCGCGATCCGCGAGCGATACCGGTTCTACTCATTCGGCGACGCGATACTGATCCTCTAGCGTCGGCCGCCGATGGACTACACGGACTTCGACACGAGGCTTGCCGCGTACGCTGTCGTCGTCGACGACGAGCGTCGCATCCTGCTCGCGCTCTGGAACGAGGAGGCCGTCGGCCGGTGGACGCTCCCGGGCGGCGGCGTCGAGCTCGAGGAGACCGTCGAGCAGGCCACCGTCCGGGAGGTGCGCGAGGAGACGGGCTACGAGGTGGCGCTCGGGCGCATCATCGGCATCGACACGGCCGTCGTCTCGCCGGAGGAGCGCCTGCGACGCACAGCCGGCCGCTCAAGTCACTCCGCGTCCTCTTCGAGGCGCGGATCATGGGCGGGGCGCTTCGCAACGAGGTCGGCGACTCGACTGACGAGGCGCGCTGGGTTCCGCTCGCCGAGGTTCCATCCCTCGCCCGCGTGCCGGCGTCGATGTCGCGCTGAGGCTGCTCGCACGACCGGCGTCCACAGATGAGACGGCGTTCCCGTGAGGGCAACGGCTCCTTGCCGCCGAACGGAGTGCCACCGTACGATGACCGCGACGACCGACGACACCGGGGGTTCGAGGATGTCCGAGAAGATGTGGGGCTCCGAGCCGTTTTGGGGGCTTGGCTACGAATGGGATCCCGAGTGGTTGCTGACCGACCGGCAGCGTGAGCTCCGCGACACCCTGATCGAGCTGTGCGAGACGGAGATGCGCGTGAACGCAAAGCGCTCCGACGACGAGCTCCTCTTCC
>JACDBY010000189.1 GCA_013694685.1 Actinomycetota bacterium | reverse complement strand
GCGAAACGGGTCATGCGTGGGCCGTACAGCCCGGCCGTCCTCCGGTCGACTTCCGCTTCCCCCGCGTCCCAGGCCCGCGCACCGCCGACGACGGCTCGGTCGGGGCGCCGCCGTCCTTCTCGTAGCGCGTGGGACTCACGCGTGGCCTCGAGCGCCCGCCCCACGATCTGCCGGCGTTCTGCCGCACGCTCGTTGAGGAGCTCGAGAAGGCGAGCACGCCGGCCAGAGAGCCACGGGGGGTCGGACAGTGAGCTGATCTCTCTTCGGCGCCGCTGCCTGGGCCCTCTCGGACTCTGGGCCAACCAGGTCTCGGAGAAGCGATCGGCCCCTCCGAGACAGCCCTCGGGCCGATGGCGTGGCGAACCGGACACGGCGCCTACAGCCGGCTTGACAGGAATCCGCGTCCGACACTGTGGAAAACTACCGCGCCACCTCGTAGTGAGAACCGAGGCAGCTGTCAATCGGCGAACGACCAGCCGTCTCCGTCGCGGAACGACTTCAGAATCCGCCGGGCAACGACCATGCGGTGCACCTCGTCGGGGCCGTCGTAGATCCGCGCCGCGCGGGCGTGGAGAGCCATCTGGGCGAGCGGCGTCTCGTCGGTGAGGCCGCGGGCGCCGTGCACCTGGATCGCTCGATCGATTACCTGCACGAGCGCGTTCGCCGCGTAGAACTTGAGCAGGGAGACCTCGACTCGCGCCTCCGACCCTCCGTCGATCTTGCGGGCCGCGTCCATCGTCAGGAGACGGCAGGCCTGGATCTCGGCCGCCGAGTCCGCGACCCAGTTCTGGACGGTCTGCTTCTCCGCGAGCGGACCGCCGAAAGCCTCGCGCTCGTTCGCGTAGCGGCACATGAGCTCGAACGCGCGCTGCATCTGGCCCAGCCAGCGCATCACATGGTGGATCCGACCCGGTCCCAGTCGCTTCTGCGCGAGCCTGAAGGCCTCCCCCTCCCCACCGAGTACGTTCTCCACCGACACCCGCACGCCCTCGAAGCGCACCTCGCAATGCGTGTTCCAGCCGCGGCCGGCGTGCCCCATGACCGGCACGGACCGGACGATCTCGACGCCGGCCGCATCCGCGGGGACGAGGAGCATCGTCCCGCGCCTGTGCTGCTCGGCCTCGGGGTCGGTGATCGCGAAGACGATCGCGAAGCCCGCGCCGTCGGCGCCGCTCGAGAACCACTTGTGACCGTCGATCACCCAGTCGTCGCCGTCCCGCACGGCGCGCGTGCGCAGGAGCGTCGGGTCCGAGCCGGCGACGTCCGGCTCGGTCATGGCGAAGAACGACCGCACCTCCCCCGCGACCAGCGGCCGCAGGAACTGCTCCTTCTGCGCCTCGGTGCCGAACAGGTGAAGGATCTCCGCGTTTCCGGCATCGGGTGCCTGGCAGCCGAAGACGAGCTGGGCGTAGAGCGACCGCCCGATCTCTTCGTTGAGACACGCGTAGTAGAGAAACCCAAGCCCGGTGCCGCCGGCCTCGGGCGGCACGTGCGGTGCCCAAAGACCCTCCGCGCGCGCCCGGTCCCGGAGCTCGTCGAGGAGAAGAAACGAGTCGTCGTCCTCGCGCTCGATCGCAGCCTCGCTCGGATAGATGTGCTCGTCCATGAACCCGCGGTAGCGATCACGCGCCTCGAGGTAGTCCGCTGGGAAGAGGGCGTCACTCACGCAACTAGGATCATGCACGTGCGTCTCGGCCTGCAACTCGGGTACGACGATCCCGCCTTCTGGGTCGGTCTAGCCGAGGAGGCGGATCGCTGCGGCTTCCACTCGGTCTGGACCTCCGAGGCGTACGGCTCGGATGCGGTCTCGCCGCTCGCGTGGGTGGGTGCACGCACGACCCAGATCAAGCTCGGCACGGCAATCATGCAGATGCCGGCCAGGACGCCGGCGACGACGGCCGCCACCGTCGCGACGCTCGACCTGCTCTCGGGCGGGCGCGTGCTGCTCGGGCTCGGCACCTCCGGGCCGCAGGTGGCGGAGGGCTGGCACGGGCAGCCGTGGGGCAAGCCGCTCCAGCGGACGCGCGAGTACGTCTCGATCGTGCGCACGATCCTCGCCCGTGAGGCGCCGCTCGAGCACCACGGGGAGCACTACGACATCCCCTACTCGGGAGACGACGCAACCGGCCTCGGGAAGCCGTTGAAGCTGATCGTCCATCCCCCGCGGGCAGATGTGCCCATCTACCTCGCCGCGATCGGGCCGAAGAACGTCGCGCTCGCCGCCGAGATCGCCGACGGCTGGCTGCCGATGTTCTTCTCACCCGAGCGGTTCGGCTCGACGCACGGGCCGATGCTCGACGAGGGGTTCGCGCGACGCGGTGGCCGGCCGGAGGGCTGGGATCTCGCCGCCCACGTCCCGGTCGTCGTCGCAGACGACGTGCAGGCGGCGCGGGACTTCCTCAAGCCGCTGCTCGCGCTCTACGTCGGCGGGATGGGGTCGAAGGGATCGAACTTCTACAACCGGCTCGCGCAGCGCTACGGCTTCGAGGAGGCCGCCGCGACCGTCCAGGATCTCTATCTGGAGGGGAAGAAGAACGAAGCGGCCGCTGCCGTCCCCGACGAGCTCGTGGACGAGGTGGCGCTCGTCGGTGACCGCGCGCGGATCGCCGACCGAGTCGCTGCGTTACGCGAAGCAGGTGTGACGACGCTCGTCCTGCAAGCACGCCAGCCGGAGGCGCTCCGGCTGCTCGCCGAGCTCGTCTGAACGTCTTTGCGACGGCGGCTCTACCTGATGCGCCACGGCGCCGTCGCGTACTTCGACGACGACGGACGGCCGGTGCCGGAGGACGACGTGCCGCTCACGACGGCAGGCCGCGAGCAGGCGGAGGCGGCCCGGCTCGTGCTCGAAGGCGTCGAGCTCGACCGCGTGATCGTCTCTGGACTACCGCGCACGCGCGAGACCGCCGCGCTCGTAGCGCCGTCACACGGGGTCGAGACGTGGCCCGAGCTCCGCGAGATCAAGGGTGCCAAGCTCGAGACGATTCCGGCCGACGAGCTGGAGGAGGCATTCGTCCGCGCGTGGCACGGGGTGGTGCCGAACGACAAGCGGTTCCTCGGCGGCGAGACGGTCGGTGAGCTCTTCGATCGCGTCCTCCCCGCCGTCGACCGGCTGGTCGCCGACCCGCACTGGGACACCGTGCTCGTCGTCGCGCACGGCGGCGTCAACCGCGCGATCCTCTCCCACGCACTGACGGGCGAGCGCATGCTCCTCGGCGGCTTCGAGCAGGCGCCGGGATGCCTCAACGTCCTCGACGTCGACGACTCGGAGCCGCCCGAGTGGATCGTCCGGGCGGTCAACATCGCGCCGAGCGACTTCCTCCACCTCAAAACGCGCCTGACGAC
>JACDBY010000179.1 GCA_013694685.1 Actinomycetota bacterium | reverse complement strand
GGGCTCGACCCCGAGGGCCACCCGGATGCCGGCATGCACGGTTCGCTCGACGACGTCCTCGCGCTCGCCCGCGAGCTGCTCGCGCCGCAGCTCGTCGCGCGCGAGACCAACGAGGAGATGGTCGTCGTCCAGTTTCCCGGCCTCGACGGCGTCCTGCCCGACTTCGGACGGTTCAGCCCGCTCGACTGGGGTCTCGGCGTCGAGTTGAAGGGCGCGAAGGAGCGGCACTGGTCGGGCGAGCTGACCTCCCCACGCACCTTCGGGCATTTCGGCGGGAGCGGGACGTTCGTCTGGATCGACCCCACGCGCGACCTGGCCTGCGCCGCGCTGACGAACCGAGGCTTCGGGGAGTGGGCGAAGACGGCCTGGCCTTACCTCTCGGACGCCGTCGTCTCCGAGCTCGAGGGAGCATGAGCGAGGCCGACCCGATCATCCGCCTCGACGGCGTGACGAAGCGGTTCGGCTCGAAAGTCGCGGTGAGCGACATCTCCTTCGACGTCGGACGCGGCCGCTGTCTCGGCTGGCTCGGTCCGAACGGCTCGGGCAAGACGACGCTGATCCGGTGCATGCTCGGGCTCGCCCGTGTCACGAGCGGCACGATCCAGGTTCGTGGCCACGCGATCCCAGCCGAGGCGGGGAGCGCGCTCGAGCGTGTCGGTGGGATCGTCGAGGAACCCCGCTTCTATCCGTACCTGACGGGCCGCCGCAACCTCGAGGTGTGGGCGGGGCTCGTCGGCGACGGGGCGCGCGAGCGGATCGCGCCGGCGCTCGAGCGCGTCGGGCTCGCCGCGGACGGCGAGCGGAGGGTCAAGCAGTACTCGATGGGCATGCGACAGAGGCTCGGCGTCGCGCGAAGCCTCCTCGGCGACCCCGAGCTCCTCATCCTCGACGAGCCATCGAACGGCCTCGACCCGTCGGGCATGGCGGACTTCCGGGCGATGATCCGGTCGTTCGTCGAGGAGGACGGGCGCACCGTCTTCATCTCGTCGCACCTCCTCGACGAGGTGGAGAAGATCGCGGACGACATCGCGATTGTCCACGAAGGCCGGCTCGTGCTCCACGGGACCGTGGACGAGCTCGTCGCTGCCGGTCGCCGGGGCATCCGCTTACGTGTCGACGACGCCGAGCGAGCGGTCTCGATTCTGCAAGGTCTTCGGTTCATCACCCGCGTCGAGCGTCGCGGCGACGGCGAGCTCGGGGTGACGCTCGAGCGGCACGACGACGCGGCCGCGATCGCGGTGACGCGGGCACTCGTCGTGGCCGGCGTGGGCGTGGCCGAGCTCGCACGTGAGCGCGCGACGCTCGAGGAGCGGTTCCTGCAGATCACCGGCGGCTCCGCGGCGGACGAGCCCCGATGATCCGCTCCACGCTCCGCACCATCACCGGCCGGCGGGGGAGCTTCCGCGGTGGCGGCCTCGTGATCCTCGCCGGCATCTTCCTCGTCATCGTCGTGCTGCTCGTCGTCAACGAGCTGCGTCCCGTCCGCAACCCCTCGATCGGCGGTCAGCCGATGCTCGACGGTGTGGGCGGCGTCGTGTGGGCGCTCGGAATCGTGATCGGGATCCTCGTCGGCGCGCTCGCCGGCTCGTACGACGTTGCGCAGGGGACGATGCGCTACCTCGTCCTCACCGGTGTCGGCCGCGTGCGCCTCTACGCCGCGCGGACGATCGCGCTCGTTGCCGCAATCGGCCTCCTGCTCCTCCCAGCGCTCGCGATCGGGATCGTCGCGGTTCTCGTCCTGCCCTCCGACCCGAACGACGAGGTGACCGCGGGCGAGCTCGCCGACGTCGTCTGGACCGCGGTGGTCTGGCCGCTCGTCTTCGCGCTGATCGCGATGGGGATCGGCTCGGTGCTCCGCTCCAACGGCGTCGCGATCGCGATCTCCCTCCTCTTCGCCTTCGCCGCCTCACCGCTTCTGACCCTCCTCGAGGCGTGGAACGAGACGATCGGCGACCTGATGCTCCTGCCCGCGCTCGACCGCGTCACCGGTGGCGGGTCGAGCCTCGCGATCCCGGTTGCCGCGCTCGCCGTGTTCGGGTGGGTCGCTGTGCCGTGGCTTCTCGGCCTGGCGAGGCACCTGCGCGACGAGTATTAGGCCCGGACAGGTCCGGCACCTACGGTGTGTCGTCGGCGTAGAGGGGTCGGACCAGCTCGTCGAAGGTGGAACGGTCGCAGCTTGCGACGACGCTCGGCATGATCGTCGTCACGGTCGCAGTCCGCGGGACCCCCATCGCGAGCGCGACCTCGCCGAACGTCTCGCCCGGCCGGATGGTCGAGCGAGCGCCGCGCTCGGCCTGACTGACCGCTGCGAGACCGGAGAGAAGGACGTAGAACCGGTCTCCCGGGTCGCCCTCGCGAATGACGACATGCCCGGACGGAAGCTCCGCGCGCTCCAGGCGCTCCGCGAGCCGCGCGAGCGTCTGTCCCGGCAGGGAGGAGAGGAGTCCCACGCGTTGCAGCTCGGTCACGGAGGCGGGGACATGGCGCGGACTCACGCGCGATACGGTAGCCAGGGCGATGGCGCTCCTCCACGGTTGGCGAGTCTGCCCGCGTTGCGCGACCCGGCTCGAGAACGACGGAACCCGCGCCGAGTGCACCGCCTGTGGCTCTGTCTACTACGCCAACTCCGCACCGTGCGTCTGCGCGCTCGTGGAGGATGCCGACGGGCGCCTGCTGCTCGGCAGGCGCGGGGTCGAGCCCGACCACGGCAAGTGGGACGTGCCGGGCGGCTTCCTCGAGGAAGGCGAGCATCCGCTCGACGGGCTCCTGCGGGAGCTCCGCGAGGAGACGGGACTCGAGGGTGAGACCGACCGGTTCCTCGGCACCTGGATGGACGTCTATGGCGATGCGCCGGAGGCGGTCGCGACGCTCAATCTCTACTGGACGGTGCGCGTCGCGGATCCGCAACCCGTCGCGGCCGACGACGTGGCCGAGCTCCGCTGGTTCGCGCCGGACGAGCTGCCCGGCCGCGAGGAGCTCGCGTTCTCGACGGTTGCGGAGGCGCTCGACGCGTGGGTGCGCACCAGGGAAGAGCACGTGTCCGACTGAAGTCCCAGTGAGCCGGACCGGACACAAGCCCAAGCGACGCAGAAGCCCGGCTCAGGAGCCGGGCTTCAGATGGGAAAGAGGGGCGGGTGTTAGGCGGTCAGTCCCAGCGAGCGCTCGATGGCGCCCTTGGGCTGCGCGCCGATGACGGCAGCTGAGGGTTCGCCGTCCTTGAAGAGGATCATCGTCGGGATGGATGCGACCCCGTAGCGCGAGGCCAGGTCGTTCTCCTGGTCGATGTTCACCTTGACGAGCTTCAGCTCGTCCTCGCGCTCGGACGCGATTCGGTCGAGCACGGGCGCGACCGCGTGACATGGTCCGCACCACTCGGCCCAGAAGTCGACGAGGACGGGCTTGTCGCTCTTGATGACCTCTTCGTCGAAGGTCTGTGTCGTTACGTCGAGTGCCATGGATCCTTCCGTTTCAGTCTTGAAGTGCCTACTCAGATACCAACGTCCTACCCCGAAAAACCCTTCCCCTAGACTCGACCGTATGTTCGCAACGCTGCCGGACAAGCCGGACCACGACGGGCTCGAGCTCGCGATCCTCGCGCTCTGGGCGCGCGAGCGGACGTTCGAGCGCCTGCGCGAGCTGAACGCCGACGGGCCTCGGTTCAGCTTCGTCGACGGCCCGGTGACGGCGAACAGGATGGTGCTCGGGGTGCACACCGCTTGGGGCAGGACGCTGAAGGACGTCTTTCAGCGGTACAAGGCCCTCCGCGGCCACCACCAGCGTTACCAGAACGGCTTCGACTGTCAGGGGCTCTGGATCGAGGTTGGTGTGGAGCGCGCGCTCGGGCTCAACTCGAAGCGCGAGATCGAGGAGTACGGGCTTGCCGAGTTCGCCCGACGTTGTCGCGAGGTGGTCGAGCAGTCCTCCAAGGCGCTGACCGAGGGCTCGATCCGGCTCGGTCAATGGATGGACTGGGGCAACGACTACTTCACCTTCAGCGACACGAACATCGAGTACATCTGGCGCTTCCTCCAGGTCGTGCACGAGCAAGGGTGGCTCTACCTCGGTCACCGCTCGACGGAGTGGTGCCCGCGCTGCGGCACGTCACTCTCGCAGCATGAGCTGACTCAGGCGGGCGTCTACCAGGAGCGGAGCGACCCGTCGCTCTACGTCCGTTTCCCCCTGCTCGAGCGGCCGCACGAGTCGGTCGTGATCTGGACGACGACACCGTGGACGCTGCCCGCGAACGTCGCGGCCGCGGTGAAGCCCGACGCCGAATACGGCCTCCGCGAGAACGGCGAGTGGGTCGCCGTCGCGCGGTACCCGGAGGAGAGGTTCGTGCGCCGCGTCCAGGGAGCGGAGCTCGTCGGGCGCCGCTACCGCGGCCCCTTCGACGAGCTCGGCCCGGGCGCCGAGGTCGACCATCGGGTCATCCCCTGGGACGAGGTCTCGCTGGAGGAGGGCACGGGCATCGTCCACATCGCGACCGGCGCCGGTCAGGAGGACTTCGAGCTCGGCCGCGTCCACGACCTGC
>JACDBY010000171.1 GCA_013694685.1 Actinomycetota bacterium | reverse complement strand
CTCCTTCAGCACGTTGCAAGGCGAACGCGCGGAGAGCCTCCGGCGTCGAACGCGCGGCCAACCCCGACCGTGTGGTCCCGAAGGCGGCTTTCAGCGTCAGGCGTCCGCGTCCGCTTGGGGCGTGTCCGACTTCCACACATGCTCTTCGACCGGCGCCGACGGGCGCGCGGGTTACCGTTTCCCGGTGTCGATCCGCGGTCTCGCGCTCGTTCTCCTGCTCGCCGCCGCGCTCGCGTCGAGCGCCTCGGCGGGCGCGTCGTTCCGCGCGACGGTGAGCGAGTTGCCCGCGAGCCTCCGCGGGACGATGACCGGCAGCTCCTGGCGACCCGCTTGTCCGGTCGGGCTCGACGACCTGCGGCTCGTCCGCGTGAGCCACTGGGGCTTCGACGGGCGCGTCCGGACCGGCAGGCTGATCGTCCATCGCGACGTGGCGAGCGACATGGTCGCCGTCCTGCGCCGGCTCTACGCGGCTCGGTTCCCGATCCGCCGGATGGTGCCCGTGGATGCGTACGGAGCGAGCGACTTCCGCTCGATCGAGGCCGACAACACGTCCGCGTTCAACTGTCGTCCGGTCGAGGGGACGAGCCGCTGGTCGGAGCACGCGTACGGCCGCGCGATCGATCTCAACCCGATCGAGAACCCCTACGTCTCCGCGGACGGAGCGAGCTCGCATCGCGCGAGCCGCCCGTACCTCGTGCGGACGCGCCACCGGCCGGGGATGGCGGTCGAGGGAGGCGTCGTCGTGCGCGCATTCGACGCGGTCGGCTGGTCGTGGGGCGGTCGCTGGATCGGGGTCAAGGACTACCAACACTTCTCCGCGAGCGGCCGGTGACCGGAGCGCTCGCGCTCGTCGCCGGGGCAGCGCTGCTGGCGACGGGATCGCTGCGCCTCGCTTCGCGCGTGGCCCCCCGCTCGACCGCCTCGTTCCTGCTCGGTGCGTACGTCATCGCATGGGTGCAACTCGTGCTCGTCCTCTGGGCACTCTCGCTCGTGGGCCGCGTCGAGCGCTGGCCGCTCCTCGTGGGCCTCGCAGTCCTGTGCGTGGCGCTCGTCATCGACACGCGCGCTCGCAGCGACGTCACGGTCAGGCTGCGCGACGGGGCCGGCGCGCTCCGCCGGGCGCTCGGCGACCCCGTCTGCGCGGTGCTCGCCATCGCGGTTGCGGCGGGTCTCGGATACGCCGTGGTGCTGGGGCTCGCAACGCCGCAGAACGACTTCGACGTCCTGATCGACCATCTCTGGCGCGCCGCGCTCTGGCACGAGAACGGCGCAGTCGGCTATCCCGACTGTGCCTGCGCGCCGTACATCAACGCGTACCCGCCGCACGGCGAGATGGGCGTGCTCGCGACAATGGTGCTCGGCGGGGCCGACCGCTACGTCGCCCTCGTCCAGGGCCTTGCCTACCTCGCCCTACCCGTCGGCGTGATCGGCATCGCGCGCAGCCTCGGCCTCTCCCGGCGGGAGTCGCTGCTCGGCGGGCTGCTCGTCGCGACGCTACCCGTGATCGCGCTCCAGGCCTCGACCGCGCAGAACGACCTCATCGTCGCGTCGTTCCTCGTCGCGGCCGTGGCCCTCCTCCTCGAGCGAAATCCTGCGGCTCACTGGCTGGCAGCGGCCGCAACGGGGCTCGCGGTCGGAACGAAGGTCACCGCCGTGATCGGGATCCCGCTTCTCGTCGCCGTCGCGCTCGTCGCGCCGGTGCCGACGCTTCGCCGGGCGCGGCTTCTCGCTGTGCTCGGCGGAGCAGTCGCAGGTGGCTACTGGTACGTCGTCAATTGGCAGCACACGGGCAGCTGGGACGGCGGGTTCCCGTACGAGGAGATCGATCGCGGTGCGGCCGCGACGGTCGCGCGGGTGCTGCGATCCGCCGTGCAGTTCGTCGAGCTCCCCGGCGGAGCGGGACGTGATCGCTGGCTCTACGCGATCGCTGCTGGGGTGATGCTCGTCGTGACGCTCCTCGTCAGGCGGCGGAATGTGCGAGGTGCGGTCCTCGGCGGTGCGCTCGCCGCCGGCGTCGCGCTCGCTCCGGTGCTGACGCCGGATGTCCGCCGCTACGCCGACCAGGCGTACGCCGAGCTCTGGCGTGGCGTGGGGCGGGACGACCTTGCCGCCGATGTCGGTCGCGACATCACGCGCTCTGCGTCGAACGTGACGTGGTACGGGCCGCTCGGTGCGCTCCTGCTCGTCGTCGGCACCGTCGTCACGCTCGTCGCTGTCCGCCGCGGTCGAGTCCCGGGAATCGCGGCCCTCCTCGCGCTCGCTCCCCTCTACTGGCTGGTTACCCTCTCGTCGCTCCTCTTCTACCAGGACGCTGCGGGCCGGTTCTTCATGGCGCCGATGGCACTCGCCGCTGCGAGCTGGGGGCTCGTCGCTCGCGCCCGCTGGGTCGCCTGGGGTCTCAGCGGCGTCGCGATCACAGCTCTTGCTCTCGCCGTGCTCAACGATACGAAGCGACCCTCCGGCCTCGCGCTTCTCGAGCGGCCCTCGCCACGGAGCTACTTCGCCGAGCCCCGATGGAGTGCTCAGGGCAGAGAGGTCTTCGTGCCGGAGCTGATCCGCCTCGTGGACGACCGTGTGGCGCGCGACGCGCGGATTGGCCTCGCGATCACGCCGAGCGATTCGGGCTACGTCCTGCTCGGGTCGGGGCTGGATCGCCGTTTCGACCTGCTGCCGTGGGGCACGGTCGATGCATCGAGAGCGACGTGGGCCTTCGCGAGCTCGTCTGCACGCTCACCCGGACGACCCGAGCTCTGCGCCCGTTGGCGGCGCCTCGCCGAGAAGCCCGACGGCTGGACCGTCTATCGCCGCTCTCCCGGCCGCTGCTGACCCCTACAGATCGAGGTGGAGTCTCAGTGCGTCGTCCAGCCGCCGCACGAGCTCCGGTGACAGACGGCCGACACGGCCCTCGAGGCACTCGACCGACACAGCGCGGATCTGCTCGGCCTGGGCCTTCGAGTCGAGCTGCAGCCCGCATTCGGCTGCGGGCAGAAGCACCTGGAACGGAAACACGTGCGCGACGTTCGAGGTGACCGGGACGACGGTCACGACGCCTCGGCCGAGGGTTGCCGCCGTCGCATTGGCGCCATCGTTCGAGACGATGACCGCCGGTCTCCGCTTGCCCGCCTCGCTCGGCTGTCCAGGCCCAAAGTCGACGAGACGAATCTCTCCCCGTTGCATCAGGCGGGCGGCAACCCGTCGGCTGCGGTCGCGTCCCAGACGTCGGCCTCGCCCGACTCATCCCACTCGACCCAGGCGGCTGCGTAGGCGCCAGCAAGCTCGGTGCCGCTCAGCAGCCGGAGTGCCCTTTGGAGGACGGCGGATCGTGACCCATACCCGTGCGTCCTGGCGTAATCATCGATGAAGTCGACGTCTTCCACGGCCAGGCTGACGCTGAGTTTCATGCTTCCAATGCTACCATGGTAGCATCACGAATGCTACTCGCCGTCAAGCGGGCGACCGGGCTCGAACCGGCGACATTCAGCTTGGAAGGCTGACGCTCTACCAACTGAGCTACACCCGCGCGGGTCTAGCGTAGCGCCGTGAGCCCAGGCGCATGGTCGTGGAGTCCCGAGTCACTCGTCCCCGTAGCGCTCGCCGTGTGGTACCTCGTCTCGGTCCGAGCGGGAACGTGGCGCACCGCGTCGTTCCTCGCCGGCTGTCTGGTGCTCGTCGTTGCACTCGTGAGCCCGCTCGACACGCTCGCCCGCGAGTACCTCGTCTGGGCGCACCTCTTGCAGAACGTCGTGCTGGCTGAGTGGGCGCCGCTCCTGCTCGTGCTCGGCATTCCGCCCTCACTCGCGGAGAGGCTCACCCGCTCGTCGCTCGTGCGCGGCCTCACCCGGCCGTACGTTGCGCTGCCGCTCTGGATCGGCACGTATGCCCTCTGGCACGTCCCGGCGCTCTACGACGGTGCGCTTCGCCACCCGCACACGCTGCTGCCGCTCGAGCACGCGACCTACCTGCTCTCGGGACTGCTCTTCTGGTGGTGCGTCTGGCAGGACGCGCCACACCGGCTCTCGTCCCCGGCCCGGGCCGGCTACGTGGTCGCCGCGTTCGTGCTATCGGCGCCGCTCGGGCTCCTCCTCGCCCTCGTGCCCGAGCCGCTCTACGACGTCTACGCGGACGCACCCGAGCGGGTCTGGGGCCTCACCCGGCTCGAGGATCAGCAGCTCGGCGGGATGACGATGGCGGCAGAGCAGTCGCTCGTCTTCTTCGTCGTCTTCGGTCTCTGGTTTCTCCGCTTTCTCACCGAGCAGGAGCGGCTCGAGGAAGTAGCCTGACGCCGTGCGGGCCGTCGCGCTCCTGCTCTCCCTCGGGCTCGCCCTCGCGCTCGGTGCTTCCGTGGAGGCGAAAGAAGGTCGTCCGGGATTCCCGCTCGGCGTCGCCGCGGGGGAGGTGACGCCGTCCTCCGCACGGCTCTGGGCCCGGGCGCCGAAGCCCGGCCAGGTGACGCTGACGGTGCTGCCACCGAACGCGGGGACGCGCGCGAACCCGATCCGCGCGTACACCCTCCGCGCGTCCGCGGCCGGCGATCGCACCGTCCAGCGCGTGGTCACAGGGCTCCGGGCCGCGACGAGATACCGCTACCGGTTCTGGCAGGGCGACATCTCGAGCGCTCTCGGCTCCTTTCGGACCGCCCCGCGACCGGGTGCCGACGCGCGTGTCCGCTTCGCCTTCACCGGGGACGCCGACGCGACGCCGGGCCTGAACGGTCGTCCCGGCTTCAACGGCTTCGAGACCTACGGTGCGATGGCGCGCGAGCGCAACGACTTCAACGTCAACTTCGGCGACACGATCTACTCGGACTCGGAGCTCGCAGGTGCTGCGGTCGCCCGCACGGTTGCGCAGAAGCGCGCGAAGTACCGTCTCGGTCTTGCGCTCGAGCCGTTGCGCCGACTTCGCGCCGCAGGCGGTCTCTACAGCGGCTGGGACGACCACGAGTTCATCAACGACTACGCCCGCGACGAGCACGGCTCGGAGATCTACGAGGCGGGGAGGCAGGCGTTCCTCGAGTACGCGCCCGCGACGTACCGCCCGAGCACCGGGCTCTACCGCTCGTTCCGCTGGGGCAAGAACCTCGAGCTCTTCTTCCTCGACGGGCGAAGCTTCCGCAGCGCGAAGACGACCGCGGTCTGCGGCTCCGACCTCGCGCCGACGGCGCCCGCCGCGGTGAGGCAGGCGTTCGCCGCGCTCGCGCCCGCCCTCGCCAGACCGGTTCCCCAGGCCTGCCTCGATGCAATCGCCTCGCCGCAGCGAACGCTGCTCGGCGCCGCGCAGCTCGCGGCGTTCACCAGAGCTATCCGCGCCTCCACCGCGACCTTCAAGGTCGTCGTCAACCCGGTTCCGATGATGCAGCTCTACGCGTTGCCGTACGACCGCTGGGAGGGGTACGCGGCCGAGCGTGCCCAGGTCCTCGCCGCGCTCGCGGGCGTCCGGAACGTCGTCTTCCTGACGACCGACACGCACGCGCACCTGATCGGTGAGGTGCGGACAGAGACGTTCGCCCCGGGCGGCCCCGTCGGCACGGGTATCTGGGAGGTGATCGCAGGCCCGGTCGCGACGAACACCTACGCGTCGGAGATCGACGACTTCCTCGGCGCTCCCGGCTCCGGGGCGGTCGTGACAGGGGCCTTCTTCAAGCCACAGCCACCGGGCGGCCTCGGCCTTCGCTGCGCGCAGACCGACGCCTACGGCTACGCCCAGGTGACCGTGACGGCCTCGACGCTGACGGTGCAGCCGAAGACGGCGCAGGGCGGCATCGTCGTGGACATCTCCGGCGCGCCGTGCGCGCC
>JACDBY010000166.1 GCA_013694685.1 Actinomycetota bacterium | reverse complement strand
GGCGCGCACTCCTCATCCTACGACGCCTACCGGATGCGGTCGGTTAGAACCTTCGTCGCAGGCCGTAGCGACGGTCAGCGACGGGTGCGGCGGCGAGGCTTGGGCTTTGCGGGGCCCTTCGCGCGCCGCTCGGCGAGGAGCTCGAGCGCGCGTTCGAGCGTCAGTCCCTCCAGGTCGTCGCCGCGGTGCAGGCTCGCGTTCGTCTCGCCGTCGGTCACATAAGGCCCGAAGCGCCCATCCTTGACGACGAGGGGCTTGCCCGTCGCCGGATCGTTGCCGAGCGCCTTGAGCGGCGGCTTCGGCGCGCCGCGGCCACGTCGTTCCTTCGGACGCGCCAGGATCTCCTCGGCCTCCGCGACCGTGATGGTGAGCAGCTGCTCCTCGCTTTCGAGCGAGCGCGTCTCGGCGCCCTTCTTGACGAACGGCCCGTAACGTCCGTTCGAGACGAGGATCTCCTCTCCGTCCGAGCCCTCGAGCGTGCGGGGGAGCGAGAGCAGGCGCACCGCCTCCTCGAGCGTGACGCTCTCGGGCGACATCGACGAGAAGAGCGAGGCCGTGCGCGGCTTCTCGCCGTCCCCCTCGGGCAGCACCTCGGTCACGTACGGTCCGTAGCGCCCGACCCGGACGAGGATCTCGCGTCCGGTCACCGGGTGGCTGCCGAGGGAGCGCTCGGCTCCCGCCGGCTGCGCCAGGAGTTCCTCCGCGCGCTCGGCGGTGAGCTCGTCCGGCGCAAGGTCGTCGGGCAGGCTCGCGCGGGATTCGCCGCGCTCGAGGTACGGCCCGTAGCGCCCGACACGGGCGACGATGTCGCTCCGCGGGATCGCGATCGAGTTCACGTCCCGCGCGTCGATCCCCTCGAGCTGATCGGTCACGAGGGCACGAAGGCCCGCGTCTCCCTCACCGAAGTAGAAGCGCTTGAGCCAGGCGACCCGCTCCTCGCCTCCGGCCGCGATCCGGTCGAGGTCGTCCTCGAGCCGCGCCGTGAAGTCGTAGTCGACGAGCTGCTCGAAATGGCGCTCGAGAAGCTGAGTGACGGCGAACGCGATAAACGTGGGGACGAGCGCCGTGCCCTTCTTGTAGACGTAGCCGCGATCGAGGATCGTTCCCATGATCGACGCGTAGGTCGAGGGCCGTCCGATGCCGCGATCCTCGAGCGCCTTCACGAGGCTCGCCTCGGTGTATCGGGAGGAAGGGCTCGTCTTGTGACCCTGCGGCTCGAGTGCCGTCGCGGTGAGCTCCTGGTCGACCTCGAGCGCCGGCAGACGCCGCTCCTCGTCCTCCTCCGCCGGCTCGTCGCGTCCGGATTCGTAGGCGAGCAGGAAGCCCGGGAACGTGATCACCGTGCCGCTCGCGCGGAAACCGGCGTCGGTTCCGGTCTCGGTCGTGGCGCCGAGGTCGATCGACACGGTCTGGCCGCTCGCGTCCTTCATCTGCGAGGCAACCGTCCGCTTGAAGATCAAGTCGTAGAGTGCGAGCTCGTCGCGCGAGACCTCGCGCTCCAGCTCGCCCGGGGCTCGGAAGGTGTCGCCTGCAGGGCGGATCGCCTCGTGCGCCTCCTGGGCGTTCGCGACGGCCCGCTCGTAGAGCCGTGGTGTCGCGGGCACGGTCTCCGGCCCGTACTCGCGTTCGGCGTGTGTGCGTGCAGCCCGCAGCGCAGCGTCCGACAGGGTCACGGAGTCCGTGCGCATGTACGTGATGTGACCGGCCTCGTAGAGACGCTGCGCGAGGCGCATCGTTGTCTGCGAAGAAAACCGCAGTTTGCGACTCGCCTCCTGCTGGAGGGTCGACGTCCGAAACGGCGCAGCCGGGCGGCGCGTGTACGGCTTCTCCTCGACCTTCCGCACGTCGAACGGCCGGCCGGTGAGCTCTGCGACGAGCGCTCGGGCGCGCTCCTCGTCTAGCACGAGGACGTTGGCTCCGGCCGTCCCGTCCTCGCCGAAATCGCGTCCTTGCGCGACTCGGGTCCCGTCGACGGTGACGAGCCGCGCCGCGAACGCTCCGGGATCGAATGTGCCGAGCACGTCCCAGTAGCCCGCGGCGACGAAGCGCATCCGCTCGCGCTCGCGGTCGACGACGAGGCGCGTTGCGACCGACTGGACGCGACCGGCGGAGAGCCGTGGCATGACCTTCTTCCAGAGCACCGGCGAGACCTCGAAGCCGTAGAGCCGGTCGAGGATGCGGCGTGTTTCCTGCGCGTCGACGAGCCGCTCGTCGATCTCGCGGGTCTCTTCGAGCGCGCGCTGGATCGCGTCCTTCGTGATCTCGTGGAATACCATCCGCCTGACCGGCACCTTCGGCTTCAGCACCTCACGCAGGTGCCAGGCGATCGCCTCGCCCTCGCGATCCTCGTCCGTCGCGAGCAGCAGCTCGTCCGAGTTCTTGAGCTTCTTCTTGAGGTCTGCGACGACCCGCTTCTTGTCGGCGTCGACGATGTAGTACGGCTCGAACTCGTGGTCGACGTCGACTCCGAGCTTCCCGTAGCGCGGTCGGTCGGCGGCGGGGACGTCCGAGGCTCGCTCCGGGAGGTCGCGGATGTGCCCGATGCTCGACTCGACGACGAACTCGCGTCCGAGGTAGCCCGCAATCGTCCGCGCTTTAGCGGGCGACTCGACGATCACAAGACGGGTGCGAGGGCTCATGGACGTGACAGGGTAACGAGCACGTGCGGCGCCGCTTCTGCGACGCCCGGGCGTATCCTGCGTCGCCGATGGCGTCCCCGCCGCGTCCGAGCGCCATGTACCTCTTGATCGCCGGTGTAAGCCTGCCGATCCTCCGTGTCGTGTATCGCCTGCGGGCGACGGGACGCGAGCACCTCCCCGACGGGGGTTGCGTGCTCGCCGCGAACCATTGGTCGAACTTCGACCCGTGGCCGCTCGGCATCCCGCTCTTCCCGCAGCGTTTCCTGCGGTTCATGGCGAAGAAGGAGCTCTTCTGGCCGCCGCTCGGCTGGATCATCCGGGCGGGTGGCGCTTTCCCCGTCGACCGGAGCGGCGGCGATCAGCAGGCGATCTCGACTGCGGTCGAGCTCTGCCGAGCCGGTCATGTCGTCGTCATGTTCCCCGAGGGCACGCGCCGGCGGAAGGGGATGCTGAAACGGCACGAGGCACGCTGGCGCACCGGCGCCGCCCGAATCGCGCTCGAGGCGGGCGTGCCGCTCGTTCCCGCCGGCATCGCCGGAACCGACCGGCTCGCGCGTCTCGCGCCGCTCCGGGTCGCCTACGGGGCCCCGATCGCGACGCGCGATCTCGCCGGCCGCGACGCGCAGGAGGTGGCCGAGCTCGCGACCGAGCGGCTGCGCGTGGCGATCGCGCAGCTCGAGGGCACCCTGGGCTCGACGCCGCAGGAGCCGACGTGAGGCCGCCGCTCCTCGTCGTCGACGGCGACTCGTTCGCGCACCGCGCGTTCCACGCGCTACCG
>JACDBY010000143.1 GCA_013694685.1 Actinomycetota bacterium | reverse complement strand
CTCGAGGAGGAGGACGAGCGCGAGCGCGAGGCAGGTGTCCCCCCGGGCGAGCGCTCGCTCGCGGTCGGGCCTGAGGCCGGCCGGCTACTCTTCGCGTTGATCGCCCCGAATGCCGGCTGCGAGGTGCTCGAGATCGGCGCCTCGCGTGGCTACTCGACCGTCTGGCTCGCCGCGGCGGCCCGGATCCTCGGTGGCCGCGTCGTCTCGCTCGAGCAGGATCCCGCGAAGATCGCGGCGTGGCATCGGAACATCGCCGAGGCCCGGCTCGAGGAATGGGCGGAGCTCGTGGAGGGCGATGCGCTCGTGACTCTCGCCGCGCTCGAGGACGGCTTCGACGTCGTCTTTCTCGACGCGTGGAAGGACGACTACGAACGGCTCTTCGGGCTCGCACGCGCGAAGCTCGAGCCCGGTGGCGTGGTCGTGGCCGACAACGTCGTCTCGCATGCCGCGCTCTCGGGTTACGTCGAGGCGCGGCAGTCTGACCCGACGCTCGTCTCGATCACGGTGCCGATCGGCAACGGGCTCGAGGTGACGACCGTCCTGACGTAGGGGCCGGACCTGTCCGGCCCGCGTTGCCACAACCCAGGGCCGGACAGGTCTGGCCCCTACGACAGCCAGACCTGCCGGTCCGACTTGCCTACATCCGACGCGCGTGCGTACACTCGGTGTACCGCGGAAAGGAGGTGGTCGGTGTCAGATTCGTGCAGTACCGGCAGTGGAGGTACGAGCGGGTAGGGGCGTGTCCCTGGGACCCACTGGGGAATCGCCATAGCCACGCGTAGGGGACTCGCGCTTCGCGCCGCCGGCCACCTCTGGTCAGGCAGGAAGCGCCTCTACCAAATCCAACGCTCCGTACCGAACCGGAGAGGCCGCCCGAAAGGCGGCCTCTCCTTTTCTCGAGGCGCCACGTCGAGCGAGGGGGGACCTAGGACGCGACGGCCCGTCTGAGCTGCTCGTCGAGCCCGATGCGTTCGCCGAGCCCGAGCCGGCGCATCGAGGCGCCGCCATCGGTGACGATGTTGTCCGGACCCTCGAGCATGCGGAGCTGATCCCGCGTGAGCGGCGCCGCGGGCAGCTTCTCGAGGAGCGCTGCGGGCGCGCGCGCCAGCCAGAACGGCAGGTTGACCGCCGGTCGACGTGTGCCTAAGGCGGCTTTCAGCCTCGCCCAGAGGTCGTTCCAGGTGACGGCTTCCGGACCGCCGAGCTCGACCGGCGCGCCCGTCGGATCGGCGTCGAGGCCGAGCCGGACGGCGCGGACGACGTCGTCGATCCAGATGGGCTGCACCCGCTGGGTGCCGGGCCCGAGGACGGGTGTCACGGGCGCGAGCCGGGCGATCCGCAGAAAGCGGGGGAGCGCACCCCCGTCGGCACCGAACACGAAGCTCGGTCGGAGAGTCACGCGGTCGACACCCGACGAGGCGACGGCCTGCTCTGCGGCCCACTTGGCGCGGAAGTACGGCACGGTCGCGCCCGCGTCTGTTCCGAGCGCGCTCATCAGGACGATCCGCCGCACGCCGCCCTCCCGGGCAGCCTCGACGAGATTCCCGGTGCCCGTCGCCATGACGCGCTCGAAGGTCGCCGGTGAGCCCTCGATGATCGCGACGAGGTGGACGATGGTCCGGACGCCGCGTGCGGCCGCGCGGAGCGAGGCCGGGTCGGTGACGTCGCCGCGGACGAGCTCGCAGTCGACGCCGGCGAGGGCCGCCGCGCCGCGCGCGCCACGGACAAGAGCTCGCACAGAGGCGCCGCTCGCCACGAGATCCTGCGTCACGTGACGTCCCACGAACCCGCTCGCTCCGGTGACGAGGATCATCGCTCGTCGGCGAAGTTTTGCCAGTAGCGACTCGGCGTCGGCCCACGCTGGCCCTGGTACTTCGAGCCGAGCTTTCCGGTGCCGTAGGGCGTCTCGGCCGGCTCGGACATCTGCACGAACGAGAGCTGGCCGATCTTCATCTCCGGATAGATCGTGATCGGCAGGTTCGCGACGTTCGAGAGCTCGAGCGTGACGTGGCCGTCGAAGCCCGGATCGATGAAGCCCGCCGTGGAGTGGATCAGGAGCCCGAGCCTGCCCAATGAGCTCTTCCCCTCCAATCTGGCGACGAGATCGTCCGGTAGTCGGACGCGCTCGAGGGTCGAGCCGAGCACGAACTCGCCCGGGTGGAGGATGAACGGCTCTTCGCCGGCCACCTCGACGAGCTCGGTCAACTCCTCCTGCTCCGCCTTGACGTCGATGAACGGGTAGCGCGAGTTCCGGAACACACGGAAGAGGCGGTCGACACGGACGTCGAGGCTCGAGGGCTGCATCAGCGCCGCGTCGTACGGCGCGATGCCGATCCGACCCTCCTCGACGAGGCGCCGGATGGCGCGGTCGGAGAGCACCATTGCGGCGGATTGTAGGCGCCGGGACCGCTCGACTCGGCGAGGCGCGCGAGCGCCGGGTCGCATCGGAATGCCTTACACTCCGGTGTTCGGTGTCCATGCTCTACTCAGCGCCCGACCCGAACGAGCGCTTCCGGTCTCGTCGGGAGTCGATCCGGAGTCGAAAGCGACGCAAGCGTGCGGCCATCGCGGCCACCTTGCTCCTTGCGGTGCTCGCTCTCGCGGCCGGGATGACGCTCGCCGGGAAGAGCGCGACGGCGACGCAGGGAACGAAGGCGGTCACCGGAATCGTCACGCGCGCGTCCGGGTTCACCACGCTCGAGGTCACGACGCGACCTCGGCCCATGCCGGTCGAGGTGCGCGGCGTCCACGTGACCGGCGCGCTCGCCTCGCTGCCCGGGAAGCTCGACGAGTACGTGCGAATGACGCGCCACGGACTCAACACGATCGAGCTCGACATCAAGGACGAGGGTGGTGAGATCGGCTTCACGCCGGCGGGCGTCCCGCTCGCCCGGAAGACCGGCGCCGCGCGCTCCTACTATGACCCGCGCGCCGTCGCCCGGAACCTGCACCGAAAGGGCATCTACCTGATTGGTCGCGTCGTGGTCTTCCAGGATCCGTATCTCGCGCAGCTGCGTCCGGATCTCGCGATCCGCACCCGCTCTGGCGGTGTCTGGAAGACAGATCAGGGGCTCGCGTGGGTGAATCCGTACGACAGGCGCGTCTGGGAGTACTCGGTCTCGGTCGCGGCGGCAGCGGCGCGAGCGGGATTCGACGAGATCATGCTCGACTACGTCCGGTTCCCCTCGGACGGCGACACGGCCGCGGCCGTCTACCCAGGTCGCACACGCGTGCCGAAGGGCGAGCAGATCGCGGCGTTCGTCGCGTATGCGCAGCAGCGCCTGGCGCCGCTCGGTGTCCGCGTCTCGACGGCGCTCTTCGGTCTCTCCGCGACCCGCGACATGGGCCTCGGCCAGGTGCCCCGCTGGATCTCGCAGCACGTCGACCACGTGAACCCGATGGCCTATCCGGACCTCTACGGCGGCGGCGAGCTCGGCATCATCTCCCCGAGCGCCGAGCCGGGAGAGACCGTGTTCCGGACGCTCGTCGACTTCAAGCAGCAGGTGCGCGGCAGCCGCGCGCAGCTGATCCCGTGGATCCAGGACTGGAGCTACCGGCCCGAGCAGGTGCTGCAACAGGTACGCGCCGCCCGGCTCCAGGGAGCGAAGGGCTACCTGCTCTGGAACGCGTCGGGGCTCTACACCATGCGCGCCCTCGCGCCGCCCTCGTAGGGGCCTGACCAGTCCGGCCCGCTCTCGAGTCCCGCGGGCGAGGGGGCCTTCGCCTTACGGCGCGAGCCGGAGGCGCGACCAGACGAGGTCGGTGCGGGTGTAGCGCGCGCGGTCGTGGAAGCGGTTGGCGCGGCCCTGCCACAGCTCCATCGCGAGCGGGAGGAGGCGGTACCCGCCCCAGCCCGGGGGAAGCGGGAGGTCGTCGATGCCGGCAAACCGCTCCTCGGCCTCCCGATAGAGCCGGTCGAGCTCGTCGCGATCGGACACCGGGGCGGACTGCGGTGAGGCCCACGCACCGATCTGGCTGCCGCGCGGCCGGCTCCTGAAGTAGTCGAGCGAGTCCCCCTCGTCGAGCCGCTCGACGGCACCCTCGACGCGCACCTGACGCTCGAGCGGAGCCGGCCAGTGGAAGACGAGCGCCGCGACCGGGTTGAGGGCCAACTCGCCGGCCTTTCGACTCTCGTAGCTCGTGTAGAAGCGCAGCCCGTTCTCGTCGAGACCCCGCATGAGCACCATGCGTGCGGACGGCACGCCGTCGGCGGTCGCCGTCGCGAGCGCGGCCGCCTCCGGCTCGCGGAGGCCTGCCTCGCGGGCCTCGCGGAGCCACGTCTCGAGTACGACGAGCGGATCGGCGTCGAGGGATTCGAGCCAGTCGTCCATCCCCCGACTGTATCGCCGGCCTCGCCGGAGCCGTCGCTACCCTGCGGGCGCGATGGCGGCGACGAGGACGATCGAGCTCAGGACGGAGATCCCAGGGCCACGCTCCCGCGAGCTCGCCGAGCGCGAGGCGCGCTCGGTCGCGCGGCCGCTCCGCGTCCACCTGCCGGTGTTCGCCGAGCGGGCGGAGAACGCGACGATCACGGACGTCGACGGCAACGTTTTGATCGACTTCGCGGGCGGGGTCGGGGTCGTGAACGTCGGCCACGCCCACCCGCGCGTCGTCGAGGCGATCGTCGAGCAGGCACAGCTCTTCGTCCACACGGACTTCACAATCGTCCCCTACGAGACGTACGTCGAGCTCGGCGAGCGGCTCTGCGCGCTCGTCCCGATCGCCGGCAGCACCCGGGCCGCCTTCTTCAACGCGGGAACCGAGGCGGTGGAGAACGCGGTGAAGCTTGCGCGCCTGCATACCGGGCGACCCGGCGTGATCGCGTTCGAGGGAGCCTTCCACGGGCGCACCCTGCTCTCGATGACGATGACGTCGAAGTTCCACCCCTACAAGACGGGGATGGGGCCGTTCGCGCCCGAGGTGTACCGCGCGCCGTACCCGAACGACTATCGGGGACCGGATGCGGGGGAGGCGCTCACGGCGCTCCAACGGGTGTTCGACACCCATGTGCCACCCGAGCACGTCGCCGCGATCGTCTTCGAGCCGCAACTCGGCGAAGGTGGCTTCGTCCCGGCGCCCCAGGCGTACGTCGAGGGATTGCGCGAGCTCTGCGACCGCCACGGGATCGTCCTCGTCGCCGACGAGGTGCAGTCGGGCTTCGGGCGCACGGGTCGGATGTTCGCGATGGAGCACTTCGGAATCGAGCCTGACCTCGTGACAGTCGCGAAATCGATCGCCGGCGGACTACCGCTCTCCGGCGTGATCGGCCGCGCGGAGATCATGGACGGCGCCCACGACGGCGCGATCGGCGGGACGTTCATCGGCAACCCGGTCGCCCAGGCGGCGGCCATCGCGGTGCTCGACGTGATCGCCGACGAGGGGCTCGTCGAGCGTGCGAACGTCATCGGGGCTCGGATACGCGAGCGGATGCTCGCCTGGCAGGAGCGCTTTCCCGCGATCGGCGACGTCCGCGGTCTCGGGGCGATGCTCGCGATCGAGCTCGTGGCCGACCGCGCGACGAAGGAGCCTGCGCCCGACATCGTCCGGGCGGTGATCGACGCGGCGCTCGACCGCGGCCTGATCCTGCTCAAGGCCGGCGTCCACGGAAACTGCATCCGCGTCCTCTGTCCGCTCACGATCGAGGAGGCCGTCCTCGACGAGGCGCTCGAGGCGTGGGAGGACGCGCTCGCTGCGGTGCTCTGAGTCGGGCTATAAGCCCGCCTCATACTCGAGGTATCAGCAGCGGTTCAGCGCCAGGCGGCGGCCGATCGGAAGAGGCGCGTCGTGAGACGCTGTGGATGCGGCGCTCCCGGCCTGTGGAGCGATCGGCACCAAACCGACACCGCGACCGCGGCGAGTGGCGCGGGGAACGAGGGCTTCGCCACGCGGATGAGGGGTGGCGCCGTCGCGCTCGCGGCGACCGCCGGCACTGCCGCGACGAGAACCGCTGAGGCGAGCAGGAGCAATCGCATCAGAACGCGAGCAGCTGGCGTCGCTCGTGCCGTTCGAGCGCAAGCGAGACCAGGTGGTCAAGGAGGTCGGTGTACGAGATGCCCGACGCGGCGAAGAGCTTCGCGTAGACGCTCGTCGCGGTGAAGCCCGGGATCGTGTTCAGCTCGTTGACGACGACCTCGCCGTCCGTTCGGACGAAGAAGTCGACGCGGGCCATGCCCTCGCAGTCGGTGGCGACGAACGACGCCACCGCGAGCTCGCGGACGCGCTCGGCCGCCTCGGCGGCAATCCGCGCAGGGACAACGAGCTCCATCCCGCCCTCGTCATACTTCGCGGCGTAGTCGTACCAGTCGGCGTTCGCGACGATCTCGCCGACGACGGACGCGACCGGCTCCCGGTTCCCGAGCACGCCCACCTCGACCTCGACGCCGTCCTGGAGTTCCTCGACGAGCACCTTGTCGTCATGGCGGAACGCGAGCTCGACCGCGGCCGCGAGCTCAGCCTCGGCGCGAACCTTGCTGATGCCGACCGACGAGCCGAGCCTCGCGGGCTTCACGAAGAGTGGATAGTCGAACGGGTGCTTGACGGCGTCGCCGGGTCGGAGCGTGACGCTCCGGCACACCGGGATCCCGCGGTCGCGCAGCACCGCCTTGAAGAGGTCCTTGTCCATGCAGAGCGCCGAGGCCGTGACGCCAGAGCCGACGTAGGGGATCGCTGCGAGCTCGAGCAATCCCTGCACCGTGCCGTCCTCACCGAACGGGCCGTGGAGGATCGGAAGCACGACGTCGACCGGGCCGAGTGGATGCGGCGCGGCGTCGCGCGGAATGGGCAACGTCTCGCGTCCCTCCGCTCCGTCCGAGACCGACTGCTCGAGCGCAGGACTTTCCGCGGTCGGAAGCTGCCAGCGCCCGTCGCGGCCGATCGCGATCACCGAAACGTCGTAGCGCGCCGGGTCGAGCGCGTCCGCCACCGAGGCGGCAGACGCCAGCGAGATCTCGTGCTCGCTCGAGCGGCCCCCGGCGAGTACGGCGATCCGGACGCGTCCGTTCTGCCGGTCGCTCACGGTCACGGAACCGGCAGCGTCTCGTCCGGCTCGGTCGTCGGCGGCGGCTCGGTCTCCGTGGGCGGCTCGGTCACGTCCGGGGGCGGTACGAAGGTGCCCACCGTGATGGTGACGAGCGTCTTCGGATCGGCCTCGGTTCCCTCGCGCGGATCCTGCGAGATGACGATCCCCTCGAGGGTCTCGTCGTCGGTCTCCTGGCGCTCGACGGCGACCCTGAACCCGGCCGCGCGGAGCGTCGCCCGCGCGTCCGCGACCGTCTGGAACGCGACCCCCGGCACCGGAACGGTCGTCGGCCCCTGCGAGACGGAGAGCGTGACCGACGTGCCCCGGGTCGCGGTCGAGTTCCCCGGCGGGTTCTGGGCGACGACCTCGCCGGCCGGCTGGTTGCTCTCGACGTCGACGCGACCCACGGTGAACCCTGCAGCCTGCAACTGGGCCGTCGCAAGCTCGTAGCTCGAGCCGATGACGCTCGGGACGGCGATCGGCCTCGGGCCCTTCGAGACGTTGATGCGCACCGAGGAGCCGGAGACGAGGACGGTGCCGGCACGCGGCGCCTGCGCGATGACGACGCCGGACTGCCGTGGGGAGTTGACCTCGATCACGTCCGCTTCGAGCCCGCGCTGCGTCAACTCCGCCACCGCGGTGTCGCGTGACTTGCCCTGCACGAACGGCACCGAGACCTTCGGCTTCCCCGTCGAGACGAAGACCGTGATGAGGCTCCCCTTTGGCAGCCTGGTGCCCGGCTCCGGATCCTGCTCGTAGACCTGCTGCGGCGGGACGTCGCCGTTCGGCCTGCGGACGACGCGGTGGTCGAAGTCGTCGCCCTCGATCAGGGCGACCGCTCGCTCCTCCGTGATGCCCGTGTAGTTGTCAACCGCGATCGGCTCATTCGCGTCGATCCGGTCGCGGACGTCGTCGTAGACGAGGAAGCCGCCGATCCCGAGCGCGATCACGAGACCGAGCGCGAGGAGCCACGGCCAGAGCGGGCGCCCGGTGCGCACCTCGCCCTCGTACGAGCGGTAGCGCTCGCCGCCACCGAGCCCGACGGGAACCGGGGTCGCCGTGGTCAGCGCGGTCGTCTCGCCCCGGAGCACCATCGTCGCGGCGGCCTCGGTCTCGTCGCCGACCGGCTCGCCGCGACCGACGAGCTCGAGGTCGCGATCCATCTCCTTGGCGGAGCGATAGCGGTCGGCCGGCTCCTTGGCGAGCGCGCGCAGGACGACGAGATCGAGGTCGCGCGGCACCTCGCTCCGGATCGTGGACGGCGCGGGCGGCACCTGCGAGAGGTGCTTCATGGCGATCTCCACGGGTGTCTCGCCCGTGAACGGGAGCTCACCCGTGAGGAGCTCGTAGAGGAGGATCCCGGTCGAGTAGAGATCGGACGACTCGTCGACAGGGGCACCGCGCGCCTGCTCGGGCGAGAGGTACTGCGCCGTGCCGATGATCGAGCCCGCCTCCGTCATCTGGCTCGAGCCCGCCCGGGCGATCCCGAAGTCGGCGACCTTGACGCGCCCCTCGTGGTCGACGAGGACGTTGTGCGGCTTGATGTCGCGGTGGACGATGCCGTTCCGGTGCGCATAGCGGAGCGCGGCGAGCACCTGGCGCACGTAGGAGATCGCGACGGGCACGGGGCACGGGCCGCGGGTGACGATGAGCTCCTTCAGCGTGCGTCCCTCGACGTACTCCATGACGATGTAGTACGAGCCTTCGGCCATGCCGCGGTCGAAGATCGAGACGACGTTCGGGTGGGACAGCCCCGCTGCGTGGGTCGCCTCGCGGCGAAAGCGCTCGACGAACTGCGTGTCCCCTGCGTAGCGCTCGTGGAGCATCTTGATCGCGACGTTGCGGCCGAGCTCCTGGTCCTCGGCGAGCCAGACGTCGGCCATGCCGCCGCTCCCGAGCTTTCGCTCGAGCCGGTACCGGCCCGCGAAGACCGTGCCGTGCTTCTCGTCGATCGTCGTCATCGGATGCTCGAAGGGTAGACGTGCCCTCTTACGGATTCGCCGTGGGACGCAGGAGTGCCTCCATCACGGTGCGCGCGACGGGCGCGGCTGTCGAGCCACCCGTCGAGCTCTGCCCTTCGAGCACGACCGCGATCGCGACCTCGGGGCGTTTGCCCCGCCGGCCGGCGAAGGCGATGAACCACGTCGTGTTCCGTCCGGCGACTCCCGTCTCGGCCGTTCCCGTCTTGCCGCCGATCCGGTAGCCCGAGATGCGTGCCGAAGTGCCAGTTCCCGCCTCGACCGCGCGCACCATCATCGCCCCGATGTCCCGGGCGTTCACGGGACCGACCGCGCGGCGGAGCTGAACGCGCTCGACCCGGTCGGCGGTGGTTCCCTTCGGCGAGACGAAGCGGTCGACGACCGACGGCCGCATGACGATGCCCCCATTGCCGATGCCACCCGCGACCATCGCCATCTGCAGCGGTGTGACGAGCATGCGCTCCTGGCCGAACGCCATCCGGCCCGCGTCTACCTGGAAGTCCTTCTCCGGGAACCAGAGATCGCCGCGGTCGTAGAGACCGCTCGGGTAGCGCTCGGTCTCGGGTGTCTCGAGCGGCGGCCGGTCGTAGAAGCCGAACTTCCGCGCCTGCTCGAGGATTCGCTTCGCGCCGAGGCTCTTGCCGATGTTGCAGAAGACCGAGTTCACCGAGTACTGCAGTGCCGTCGCGAGGTCGATCGCGCCGAACGGCCGGCTCGTGTCGAAATTGTTGACCCGCTTGCCGTAGGCGATGCAGTACCCCGGGTCGACGAATCCCGAATCCGGCTTCCAGCGATTCGACTCGAGGGCTGCGGCGGCGGTCACCACCTTGAAGATCGAGCCCGGCGGATAGAGCCCCTGGGAGGCGCGGTTCAGCAGGGGTGCGGCTGGGCGGCAGTCGGCCGTGATCCGGTCGATCAGGCCGAACTTGTTCTCGATGAGATTCGGGTCGTAGCTCGGCGAGGACGCCATGACGAGCAGCTTCCCGCTGCGCGGATCGAGCGCGACGACGGAGCCGCAGCGGCGTCCCAGCGCCTCGAGCGCGACCTGCTGCGCGCGAAGGTCGAGGGTCGTGACGACCGTGTCGCCGACGATCGGCTCGCCGCGGAGCTCGTCGAGCTGGCTCTCGACAAGGCCTGCCAGGTCACGTTCGGTGCCCGTGAGGATGCCGTTCAGCGATTGCTCGAGGCCCGCACGGGCGCGGGAGGCCGTCGAGTAGCCGACGACGTGCGCGGCGAGCTTCCCTTGCGGGTACTTGCGGAAGTAGAGCGACTTGCCGCGGCGACGCACGACCTCGTTCCGGGCGAGCCGCCGTTCCGGGGCGAGGATCAGGCCCCGCCGGACCTCGAACTCGGCGACACGCTGGATCTCGTTGTCCTGCCGCGCAGCGAGCCCCGGCCGGGCCCACGTCTGCCAGTACGTCGTCGCGACGACGAGGGCGACGATGAGCGCCATCGCCGTCCACGCGACGCGCTGCAGCTGCGTATTCATCGCGGCGCGCCCTGCACGGCGCGGTTCGAGACGAGCATCAGGAGCGCGAGCATCAAGAAGTTCGAGACGATGCTCGAGCCCCCGTACGAGACGAACGGCAGCGTGATGCCCGTCAGCGGGACGAGGCGTAGGACCCCTCCGACGATGATGAAGGTCTGCAGCGCGAAGCCGAACGCGAGCCCGGCGGCGAGGAGCTTCGAGAAGCCGTCGTGCGCGATGAGCGCGACCCGCATCGCCCGCGCGACGAGGGCGAGGAAGAGGAGGAGCACCGCTGCCGAGCCGACGAGGCCGAGCTCTTGCGCGATCGCCGAGTAGACGAAGTCGGTCTCGAGGTACGGGATGAGCGGCGTCCCGTCAATAGTCTCGAAGGTGCCGCGACCGATCCCGGTGCCACCGTAGCCGCCGTTCGCGATCGAGTAGAGGCTCTTGACGAGCTGGTACGAGTCGCAGTTCTGCCGGTACTCGAGCGCGCCGTTCAGCGTGCAGTACACCTTGTCGTCCGTCCACGGCTCGAGCCAGACGGTGACCCGCTGCTGCACGCGGTCGAGGGCGTTGTACAGCACGGCGGCGCCGCCGGCGAAGAGCACGACCCCAGCGGCGACGAACGACAGCCGCCCGGTGGCGGCGTACACCATCGCGAGGAAGATCCCGAAGTTGAGGAGCGCGGAGCCGAGGTCGCTCGTCTGGACGAGCACGAGCATCGCGCCGCCCCAGATGGCGACGAGCGGCCCGACGTCCTTCAGTCGCCCGCTCGCGAGCGACTCGCGCTTGTCGCGCAGGTAGCCGGCCAGGAAGACGACGAGGAAGATCTTTGCGATCTCGCCCGGCTGGAACTGGAGCGGCCCGATCGACACCCAGAGCTTGACCCCGTTGATGCGCTCGCCGAGCCCTGGCACCGACGGCAGCATGAGGAGCACGATCGCCGAGACGCCGAAGAGGTACTTGTAGCGCTCGAGGACGCGGTAGTCGTAACGCAGCCAGAGGAGTGCGAGGGAGAACGCCAGCACCCCGACGGCGACCCAGACGAGCTGCCGCCGTCCGTCGTCGGGGTCGATCCGGTAGACGAACGTCAGCCCGATCGCGCAGAGGAGCGCCGCGAGCGGGAGGAGCGTCGGATCGGCGTCCGGAACGACGACCCGCGCGACGAGATGCGCCACCACAAAGACGCCCGCGAGGAGCGCGGCCCACGGCACCCAGCCCTGCTCGACCTCCGCCGTGTCCGCGATCCAGGCGCTCGCGAAGGCAGCGGACGCGACGAGTGCGGCGAGGACGAGGGTGAGGAGCTCGCGGTTCCGCGCGCTCACCGGCCGGCCTTTGGCCCGTGAGCGGGGAGGGGCGTGGGG
>JACDBY010000115.1 GCA_013694685.1 Actinomycetota bacterium | reverse complement strand
GGGATGCCGGCCGACCCTGCGGCGCACGTCGCCAAGCAGGACGTGATCTACGTCTCCGGCGGCAACACCGCGAACGCGCTCGCGCTCTGGCGCGTGCACGGAGTGGACGTGGCACTCCGCGATTCATGGGCCCGCGGCGCAGTGCTCGGCGGGTGGAGCGCAGGCGCGAACTGCTGGTTCGAGAACTCCGTCACCGACTCGTTCGGGCCGACGTTGCGCGCCCTCGGCGGCGGACTGGGTTTGCTGGAGGGCAGCTTCTGTCCGCACTATGACGGCGAGCCTGAGCGCCGGCCAACGTACACGCGGCTCGTCGCCGATGGCGTCCTCCCGCCGGGCTACGCGGCCGACGACGACGCGGCGCTCCACTTCGAAGGAACGGAGCTGCGCGAGGTCGTCAGCCAGCGCGAGGGCGCCCGTGGGTACCGCGTCACGGTCGAGGGCGAGGAACCGCTTGACACGCGCGTCCTGTGAGGCGCGTCGCCGTGATCGCAAGCGCGAGCGGCAACGGCAAGACGACGCTCGGCCGCGAGCTCGCGCGCCGGCTCGACGTGCCGTTCGTCGAGCTGGACGCTCTCGTCCACGGTCCGAACTGGGTCGAGACGCCGGACGACGAGCTGCGGCGGATCGTGGAGCCGGTTCTCGCCGGCGAGGGATGGGTCGTGGACGGGACGTACCGCGGCAAGCTCGGCGACCTCGTGCTCCGTAGCGCCGATGTCGTCGTCTGGCTGGATCAGCCGATCCGAGTCTGGTTTCCACGCCTCGCTCGTCGCACGTGGCGCCGACTCCGTGGCAGCGAATCACTCTGGAATGACAACCGCGAGACACTCCGCACCGCCGTCTTCGGCCGCGAGTCGCTCTTCGTCTGGGCGTTCCGGATGCACTTCGCCCGGCGGCGCCGCTACCCGGTCGAGCTTGCGCCCTACCCGGTCGTGCGCCTGCGCACGCCCCGCGAAGTCGCCGCATGGCTCGACGGTTACAGCAGCTCGGCGATCAGCGCGGCCGCGCGCGCGGCGCCGTCCGTCTCGACCGGCCGGTAGTCGACGTCGCGGCCGATCTCGGCCGCGATCGCGTCGGCGATCTCGCCGGGCCCGTCGGTCTCGAAGTCCATGCACCGGCCGGCCCCGTGCCGCTCGAGTCGATGGCGGACGTGGAAGTTCTGCTCGAAGTGGTGGCGGAGGGGGAAGTAGACGAACGGCCGCCGGTTCGCTGTCAACTCCATCGATGTCGTCAGGCCTCCCTGGACGACTGCGAGGTCGCACGCGGCCAGGTGGCGATAGAGATCGTGGACGTACGCACGGATCTCGAGGCCGGCGTGCGACGGCAGGGATGCCGGATCGATCCTAGGCCCGGCAACGACGATCATCCGCAGGCCGCTCACCCGCCGCGCGGCTTCAGGATAGGAGTCGATCACGCGGCGGAGGAGATGCTCCCCCACCCCAGAGCCGCCTACCGTGACGATGCAGACACGCTCGTCCGGGAGGTAGCCGAGCTCGTGGCGGAGCGCCTCGCGGTCGGCGAAATCCGCCGGGTCGAAGCCGGTCACGTAGCCGGGGAAGTCGTAGTGCTCGCGTGTCCAGTCGCGGATCAGCGGCAGGTCTGGACCGAAGCTCTCGCGCACGACGTCGTCGAGATCGCCGACGAAGAGCGCTCGGTCGCGCAAACGCGGATAGCGCGCGATGTGCTCGATCATCTCGGCGTTGTAGTCGGCGGTCAGGAACGACTCTCGCTGGCCGCCGTCGTTCATCGGCAGCCAGCCGACGAAGTCGGTCAGCCAGACGTAGGCCGCCCGTTTCTCCTCCGGGTTCTCGTGCAGGTAGTGGTCGAGCTCCCACGCCTCGTCGCCGATCCAGAGGTCGTAGTGGTCGTCGCGGACGATGTCGTGGAAGACCATGAAGTTGTTCAGCAGGATCTCGTCCATGCGTCGGATCGCCTGGAATGCGTGCAGATCGTGCTCGGCGCACTCGCTCTCGATATGGCGCGACTCGTTCGCCAGATGGGCGCTGCCCGGGTGGATCCGCTCGCCACGCGCCTCGAGCACGGCCGTCACCGGGTGCTGCGCGAGCCAGTCGATCTCGAGGTCCGGGTGGAGCTTCCGCAGCTCGTCCGCAATCGCGGCGTCGCGCTGCGCGTGGCCGAGGCCGATCGGCGACGAGACGTAGAGCGCGCGCTTTCGGCGCGATTTGCCGCGCACCCAGCGGGCGGCCTGGCGGGACGGCGCGATGAACTCCCGCAGCAGCAGGTTGACCTTGACCGGGTCGCGCGCGTGCGGGCCGTGCCCGGAGCCCTCGAGGAGGACGACCTCGCCGCGGCTGTGCTCGGCGAGCGCGGTGCCGCGCGTGCACGACGCGATCGCGTCCTCTGTCCCGTGGATCACGAGCACCGGGCATTGCACACGCTCGGCGAGCTCGCGTGCCTCAGCGGACGAGAGCGTGGCTCCGTACTGCGCCGTGACAAGGGTCTCCGGCGTCGTCTCGTGCGCCCAGCCGATGCAATCCTCCATCGGCTTCGTCGAGTGAGGCTCCGTGAACATCCGCGAGAAGAAGAACTCGACGAAGCCCGCGTAGTCGCGCAGCCAATAGTGCTTGTTGTACTTCGCCCAGCCCTCCTCGGTGTCGAGCTCTTCGTCCCACGGAGAAAGCCGCGCCGGGATCGGCTTACCACCGCCCGGGTATGCCGGGCCGATGAAGATCGCGCCCTCCACCCGTTCGGGATGCTCCACGGCGAGGATCAGCCCGCGCTGGGCGCCGAGCGAGAGGCCGACGATCACCGCGCGTTCGGTGGCGGTCGCGTCCAGCACCGCAACTGCGTCCGCCGCAAACTCACGCTCGTCGTACGCCTCGGACACCTGTGGCCGGTCGGACCGGCCGTTGCCGCGCCCGTCGAAGGTGACGACGCGGAAGTGGCGTGCGAGGTACGGGACCTGCATCTTCCAGTGGCGCGAGTGGATGATCGACCAGGTCGGGAGGAGCAGCACCGTCTGCTCGCCTTCGCCGTAGACCTCGTAGAAGACGCGCACGCCCGCGCGCTCGATGTACCCCTCCTCGTCGGGATAGCGGGCGCGCGACTGCTCCTGGGTGCTACTTCGCTCGGCGATCCCCATTGTCCAGCCACCTTTCGATCCACTCCAACAGCTCCGCGTGACCCTCGGAGATGCCGGACGCACGGTCGAGGATCACGCCCTCGTTGAACGTCGTCACGAGCGTCACGAGAACACCGACGGGGACGTCGATCGAGTGCTCGACGCTTGCCTGCTCGAACGCCTCCAGCAGCACCGCACGCCACTCGCCGTGGACGCACGCCACTCGGTCCCGCAACTCGGGCCGGTTCCACGCGAGCGCCTGCAGCTCGAGCCAGACCTTCTGGTA
>JACDBY010000096.1 GCA_013694685.1 Actinomycetota bacterium | reverse complement strand
GAGGCTCATGACCCTCTACCGGGAGGCTTCGGCCCTCGTGCTCCCGAGCCTCTACGAGGGCTTCGGCCTGCCGGTGCTCGAGGCGATGCAGAGCGGAACGCCCGTCGTCGCGAGCGACATCCCGTCGTTGCGCGAGGTGGCAGGCGATGCCGCCCTCTACGTCTCGCGTCCCCTGGATGCGGGCTGCTGGCGGGAGGCGCTGATCCGGATCTCCACCGACCCGGACCTGCGGGCCGAGCTCTCCCGGCGCGGGACGGATGCCGCGACACAGTTCTCTTGGGACGAGGTCGGCCGGCGGTTCTCGGCGCTCCTGCACCGCGTCGCCGAGCGGGAACGCGCCCGTCCCCGGCTCGCAGCCGCCGCAAGCCGGGCACGTGGCGCCTGACGACACGCGGCGCGGCGTGCGATTCCCCCGCATGGAGCTCTGGGGGCTCGGGGATCAGGGCGTCGCCTCGGGCACCAACTTCCTCACTCTGATCCTGCTCGCCCGCGTGCTCGCGCCGTCGGACTTCGGCTACTTCGTGCTCGCGTTCACGCTGCTGCAGCTTGCCACCATCCTGCAGACCGCCCTCTTCACCCGCCCGCACAACGTCCTCGGTGCGGCCCGTCGCGGCGACGCCTACAGGGACTACACGCGCACGGCCGCCGTCGCACAACTCGCCTTCGCCGCGGCGCTGGCGCTCTTCGTGACCCTCGGAGCGGGAGCGGCACAGCTGGGCGGAGTCCCGCACGCCCTGGTCTTCCTGGCGACTGCGCCGGCGATCGCCACCTGGCAGCTGCAGGAGTTCGGCCGCCGGGTGCTCTATACAGAGGAGAGGCTCTCGGCCGCTTTCGCCAATACCGCGCTGACCTACGGCGGACAGGTCGGCGCCCTGCTCCTCCTCCGGCACGTCGAAGCCCTGACGGCAGAGTCCGCACTCGTTGCGCTCGCGCTGGCGAGCCTCGCGGGGTCAGCTCTCGCCGTCCTTCAGCTTCGGTCGAGCCTGTCCGGCGCCCTCGACCGCTCGTGCCTCCGTGACAACTGGGACATCGGTCGCTGGCTCGCGGGCGCCGACGTCAGCTACTGGCTCTCCACGAACTTCTACGTGTACCTCGCAGCCGTCGTAATCGGGCCAGTCGCAAGCGCCGTCCTCAAAGCCGCGCAGACGCTCCTCGGCCCCATCAGCGTCTTCCAAGGGTTCTTCCTCAACTACCTGCCGGTTCGATTCTCGCGCGCGCTCGGGCAGCACCCGGAGGAGCCCCGCCTCCGCTTCATGGGCGCGCTGACCGTCGTCGCGTCAGTGACGGTCGTCTACTGTCTCGCCGTCGGTGTACTCGCCGGGCCAGCTCTTCGATACGTCTACGGCGATGAGTACGCTGAGCACGCTGCAACCGTTCGGATCTTCGGTGTCTACTACGTCCTGCTCGCGGTCTCGCTCGTCATCATCGCCGTCCTGAGCGCACGGAGGCTCACGCATCGAATTTTCGTCGCCCACACCGTCGGCGCGCTCCTGTCCCTGGTTGTGGCATGGCCGCTGCTCGAGACGCTCGGACCGTCGGGAGCGGTCGTCGGAATGATCATCAGCTGGACGGCGTCGACATCGATGCTCTGGCGGACGCACCGCGTCTCCGCTCGTGGGGAATCCCTCCCGAGGGTGCCCACGAAGTCCGGCGCACCCGCGCGAGGGGCATAGGGATGAGCGAGGACCTCCGAGCTGCGGGTCACGAGCTTCGCTCCGCCTTCCAGCTCGTTGTGACGACGGTGGGCCGGCTACCGGAGCTCGAGCGGCTGCTGGCCTCGATCAGGAGCCAGACGGCAACAGGCATCCATGTCGTCGTCGTCGACCAGAGCGGAGGTGATGAGGTCGAGGCGCTCTGCAGTCGCTACGAGCCGGAGCTCACGCTGACGCACGTACGCAGCGAAGCCGGTGCGTCGAGCGGCCGGAACGCCGGGATCCGGCAGATCGAGGCGCGCCCGGACGGCCATCGCATCGTCGCCTTTCCCGACGACGACTGCTGGTATTCGCCCACTCTGCTCGCCGATGTTGGCCGACTCCTCCAG
>JACDBY010000079.1 GCA_013694685.1 Actinomycetota bacterium | reverse complement strand
TCGCGGGGGCTGATCGAGCAGTGGCGGCATCCCAGCGTGGTTAGGTCGTGGTTAGGTTGGTCGCTGCGGGACGCCTCTGGGCATAGGTGTCGGGCAGAGGCGAAACCGCATCACACCGTGGTTTCTGACCCACTGCGACCTCCGTAGACCCCCTCCGCAGCTACCGTCCGAGTATGCGACCGCGCGTGAATGGCTCCGGGGGCTCCGGGAACGGACGCGGGCGCACGTTCTCGCCGCCGGAGGCCGAGGGGCGGGCCGAGGACCCGGCTGTTCGCAAAGCGAACCTGCGCCGTGTCGTGCGCCTGTTCCGGCCCTATCGCCTCCGCCTCGGCGCCGTCCTCGGGCTGATCTTCGTCTCCGCTTCGCTCGGGATGGTCGCGCCATTCCTCGTCAAGGACATCTTCGACCGGGCGCTGCCCGAGCGGGACACGGGGCTGCTCAACGTGCTCGTCGGCGGACTGATCGCGATCGCCGTCCTGACGGGTGTGATCGGCGTCTTCCAGACCTGGCTCTCGAACGTCGTCGGCCAGCGGGTCATGCACGACCTCCGCTCGGCCGTCTACCGCCACCTGCAGCGGCTCTCGCTCGCCTTCTTCACGCGCACACGCACCGGCGAGGTGCAGTCGCGGATCGCAAACGACATCGGCGGCGTCCAGAACGTCGTCACCTCCACCGCCACCGCGATCGTCTCGAATGTGACGACGGTGATCGCGGCCGTCGTCGCGATGTTCCTGCTCGACTGGCGGCTCGCCCTCTTCTCGCTCGCCCTCGTGCCGATCTTCGTGCTGCTGACCCGGCGCGTCGGCGAAGAGCGACGCCAGATCACCGACACGCGCCAGAAGACGATGGCGGACATGTCCACGCTCGTCGAGGAGTCGCTGTCGGTGTCCGGGATCCTGCTCGGCAAGACGATGGGCCGCTCGCCCGAGCTGGCCGACCGTTTCGTGCGCGAGTCGTCGGAGCTCGCCGAGCTCGAGGTGCGCCAGCGGATGGCCGGCCGCTGGGTGATGGCGTCGATCCAGGCGAGCTTCGCGATCATGCCGGCGCTCGTCTACTGGTTCGCCGGGCAGCCCTTCATCGGCGCCATCTCGCTCGGCACCGTCGTCGCCTTTACCACCCTGCAGACGCGGCTCTTCTTTCCCGTCAGCTCGCTGCTCTCGGTGCAGATCGACGTGCAGACCTCGCTGGCGCTCTTCGACCGCGTGTTCGAGTACCTCGACCTGCCGGTCGAGATCCAGGAGCGTCCCGGGGCCGTTGCGCTTGGGCGCTGCCACGGCGACGTCACCTTCAGGGACGTCTGGTTCCGCTATGACCGAGAGGGTCGCTGGACGCTGGCGGACGTGTCCTTCGATGTCCCGTCCGGGACACGGACGGCGATCGTCGGCGAGACGGGCTCGGGCAAGACGACGCTCGGCTATCTCGTCGCCCGGCTCTACGACGTCGAGCGCGGTGCGGTTCTCGTCGACGGCGTCGACGTCCGGGATGCCACCTTCGAGTCGCTCGCGCGCACCGTTGGCGTCGTCTCGCAGGAGACCTACCTCTTTCACGCCTCCATTCGCGAGAACCTGCGCTTCGCCAACCCGGAGGCGACCGACGAGGAGGTCGAGGAGGCCGCGCGCGCCGCGCGGATCCACGACCTCATCGCGAGCCTCGAGGCGGGCTACGACACGAAGGTCGGCGAGCGCGGGTATCGCTTCTCGGGCGGCGAGAAGCAGCGCATCGCCATCGCGCGCACGCTCCTGCGCAACCCGCCCGTGCTCGTCCTCGACGAGGCCACGAGCGCACTCGACACGCAGACCGAGCGCGCGGTGCAGGAGGCGCTCGACCGGCTCGCCGAGGGGCGGACGACGATCACGATCGCCCATCGGCTCTCCACCGTGCGCGACGCCGATCAGATCGTCGTCCTCGACGGCGGGCGCGTCGTCGAGCGCGGCCGGCACGAGGAGCTGCTCGCGCTCGGCGGTCGCTACGCGGCGTTGGTCGCCCGCGACGAGACCGGAACGCTCGAGCTCGGGACACTTGCCTGATGCGTCCCAAGTAACAGACTGTTACGTGGGAGGGCTGTCTGCCGGGGCGACCCGGCGCAGGAGCGAGGCGGCCGCCCGCACCACGAGGTTGCGCTCGTAGGTGAGCGCGAAGTCGAAGCGGCGCGTGGCGTCCGGCCCGGTGTCGCCGAGATCCGTCGCCACCAGGGCGGCTGCGAAATGTGGCCCGAGCACGGCGACGCTCCACTCGCCGAGCAGGACGTCGTCGTCCGGTAGCGCCGCACCTCGCACACGGGGAGCCGGCTCCACGTCCATGCCGACCCCGAGGGCGGCCACGAGCGCCGCCTCGGCTCCGAGCGTCGAGTAGCGCCGGCACGTGTCGGGCGTGAAGCGCTCGGCGAGCTGGAACGCGCTCACGATGACTGCGGTCTTCCCGAGCGCCAGCGCCTGCTGCTCGAGGTGCTTGCTGATTGCGATCAGCAGCGTCTTCTCCGCCCGTCGGACGGGCCGCACGCGGCTCACGATGCTGTACGGCGAGCTGCCAGGCTCGGGAGCGAGCCGGTACGGGCCGAAGGCGAACGGCGGAAGCGGCCCAGGCGTCTTCGGCAGGCTGGTGGGGCGTCCGAAGTACCATCCCTGCGCGAGGGTGGCCCCGAGGGCCTTTGCGGCGGCGACGTGCTCCGCCGTCTCGATGCCCTCGGCGAGCAGGTGCGCCCCCGAGCGCTCCCGCTCCGCGGAGACCGCCGTCACGATCTCGGCGACCTCGGCGTTGGGCCGCTCCTGGACGAGTCGGAGGTCGAGCTTGATCACGTCCGGCTGCAGGAGCGGCATCAGCGCGAGCGAGCGCGAATCGGCGCCGACGTCATCGAGCGCGATCCGCCAGCCGTGCTTGCGCAGGCGCGCGACAGCCTCGAGGAGCTCCGCCGGCCGCGCGGTCAGCGCGCGCTCCGTCACCTCGAGC
>JACDBY010000065.1 GCA_013694685.1 Actinomycetota bacterium | reverse complement strand
AACGGGATCGTGGATCCGCGCGGTCGCGGCACGGTCGGCTGGTTCGAGTACGGGACGAGCACGAAGCTCGGGAGCCGCACACCGGAGCAGGCCGTCGCGGGGCGCGCCCGGATCTACGCATCGATCGGCGGTCTGCAACCCGGCACCCGAACGTACTTCCGCGTGGTTGCACGGAGCGACGCCGGTACCGCCGCCGGTGAGACGCGAGCCTTCACGACGAGCGCCGGTCCGCTCGCGGCGACGGGCGCCGCCCAGGTGAACGGAACCTCCGTCGTCTTGACGGGCAACGTCGATCCGGTCGGCCGAGCGACGAGCTGGTGGTTCGAGCTCGGCCCGACGACCGCCTACGGCACCTCGACCGTCGTCCGCAGCGCCGGTTCCGGACGTGGTGCCGTGTCCGTGTCCGAGACGCTTGCCGGTCTCGCTCCCGGGACCGAGTACCACGTCCGCCTCGTCGCCCGCAGCTCGGCAGGGACGACGAGCGGCGCCGACGTGACCTTCAGGTTGGCGGGGCTTCCCGTCGTCGGCCGGGCGAACGCCGCCGTCTCGCTCACCTGGGCGAAGCTCGCCGCCGACGTCCAGGGCAGCGGCCTCGAGACACGCGTCTGGGTCGAGGTCGGCCGCCGCGGCGCCTTCACTTCACGCACGGCTGCGGTCGTGCTGCCACCGGCGACCATCGCGCGCCGTGTCGCGCTCCGCGTCTCCGGGCTCTCGCCGGGCTCGCGCTACACGTTCCGCGTCGTCGCCGTGAACGCGGTCGGGACGACGACCAGCGCCGCCGCGTCGTTCGGCACGGCGACCCGCCCGCGCGACGAGCGCGGCAAGATCGTCCGCTGCACGATCGTCGGCACGAACGGCCCCGATCGCCTCGTCGGCAACCGCGGTCGCAACGTGATCTGCGGGCTCGGGGGCAACGACGTGCTCGTCGGGTTGGGCGCGGACGATCTGATCCTCGGCGGCCCGGGCGCGGACTACATCATCCCGGGCATCGGCCGCGACCACGTGCTCGGCGGGCTCGGGAACGACTTCGTGCTCGCCCGCGACGGGCGCACGGACCTCGTGCTGGGAGGTCTCGGCTTCGATCGCGTTCGGTCCGACCGGAGGCTCGACTTCACGCAGTCGGCGCGGCGTATCGGCTGAGCCCGGAGCGGGTCTAGGGGTCTGTCCCCGGAGGGGTCTGACCCCTGTGAACCGGCATGTGACTGCGGCTAGGCGTTCGCTTGTAGCGCCGGGGACAGGCCCCTTCGGGGCCAGTCCCCGGGGTAGCATCACGCCCCATGGCAGTCGCGGCCGACCAGCTCGACCGTCTGCGGACGGCGGGGCTCGCGGAGCTCGATCCCGAGATCGCGGCGCTCCTCGAGCGCGAGGTCGAGCGGCAGCGCGGTCAGATCGAGCTGATCGCCTCCGAGAACTTCACGTGGCCCGCCGTGCTCGAGGCGGTGGGCTCCGTTCCCACGAACAAGTACGCCGAGGGCTATCCAGGCCGTCGCTACTACGGCGGCTGCGAGGTCGTCGACGAGCTCGAGCAGCTCGCCATCGATCGCGCGAAGGCCCTCTTCGGGGCGGAGCATGCAAACGTCCAGCCGCATGCCGGGGCGCAGGCGAACATGGCCGTGTACCACGGTCTACTCGAGCCGGGGGACACGGTGCTCTCGCTCCGCCTCGACCACGGCGGCCACCTGACGCACGGGCTCAAGGTGAACTTCTCCGGCCGGCTCTACACGATCGTCCACTACGGCGTCTCGCGCGAGTCGGGTCTCGTCGACGAGGGCGAGGTGCGCGCGCTCGCGCACGAGCACCGACCGAAGCTGATCCTGTGCGGCGGGTCGGCGTACCCGCGCACCGTCGACACGGCTATGTTCCGGCGTGTCGCCGACGAGGTGGGCGCGCTCCTCTGGTGTGACATGGCGCACTTCGCGGGACTCGTCGCAGCAGATCTCCATCCGAATCCCGTCGAGCACTGCGACGTCGTCACCTCGACGACGCACAAGACGCTGGCCGGACCGCGCGCCGGGCTCGTCCTCTGTCGGGAGGAGCACGCGAAGGCGATCGACCGCGCGATCTTCCCGGGTCTCCAGGGCGGTCCTCTCGAGCACGTGATCGCGGCAAAGGCGACATGCTTTCTGATTGCGGGCTCGGAAGCCTTCCGCGACTACCAGCGGCAGGTGCGCGCCAACGCCGACGTCTTCGCCGAGACCCTGCTCGCCGGTGGGATCGACCTGCTGACCGGTGGCACCGACACGCATTTGCTACAGCTCGACCTCCGCGCAACGGAGTGGTCGGGCAAGGACGCCGAGGAGCGGCTCGACGAGGTCGGCCTGACGACGAACCGGAACACCGTGCCGTTCGACGAGCGTCCGCCGACGATCGCGTCCGGTGTCAGGGTGGGCACGCCGGCGGCCACCATGCGCGGCTTCGACGAGAGCGACTTCCGCGAGGTGGGCTCGATCGTCGTCGACGCCCTGGCCGACGACGCGGACGTGGAGGCACTTCTCGCGCGGACGACGGCCCTCTGCGAGCGGCGGCCGCTCTATCCCGGCTTCCGCGGGTTCACCACCTACGTCCCCGAGGGCTGACGTGGCGCAAGCGGAGAAGGTGGCGGCTCCTACGCCGAGACTGACCGAGGTCACGCATCCGCTCGTCAGGCACAAGCTCGGCCTCCTCCGGGACGTGACGACAACGACGCAGATGTTCCGACAGCTCGTCAACGAGCTCACATTGCTCCTCACCTACGAGGCCACCAAGGATCTCGCCGACGAGGAGGTGGAGATCGAGACGCCTCTCGAGCACACGAGCGCGCGTCGGATCTCGGGCAAGAAGGTCGCCGTCTGCCCCATCCTGCGGGCGGGCGTCGGAATGCTCGACGGTGTCCTCTCGCTCGTCCCGGGGGCACGGGTCGGGTTCATCGGCCTCTATCGCAACGAGGAGACCCTCCAGCCGGTCGAGTACTACGTGAAGCTGCCAGGCGACATCGCCGACCGTGACGTCCTCTTGCTCGACCCCATGCTCGCGACCGGCAACTCGACGGCCGCGGCCGTCGAGACGGTCAAGCGCGCCGGCGCGACCTCGATCCGTCTCATCGCGTTGATCGCCGCCCCCGAGGGGATCGAGCGCCTCCACCGCGACCATCCGGACGTCTCGGTCGTCGTTGCGTCGGTCGACAGGCAGTTGAACGAGAAGGGCTACATCGTCCCCGGTCTCGGCGACGCAGGCGACCGGCTGTACGGCACGAAGTAGCGCGGGACCGCCGGATGTTCGAGGATCTGAGAGCCAACCCGGAAGTTCTCTGGGGCGCGCTGATCGCGTTCCTCGTCGTGATGCTGCTCACCCCGGCCGTGGGTGGGATGGCGCGGCTCCTCGGTGTCGTCGACCGTCCCGACGAGCGACGACTGAACAAGCGGCCGATCCCGCGGCTCGGCGGGATCGC
>JACDBY010000061.1 GCA_013694685.1 Actinomycetota bacterium | reverse complement strand
CGCGGCGCTCTTCGAAGGCATTCCTCAGGACCGCGCCCTCCTCGGATCACCCGACGCGCCCGTGACGCTGATCGTCTTCGAGGATCTCCAGTGCCCGATCTGCCAGAGGTTCGCCGAGGAAGGACTTCCGGGAATCGTCAAGGAGTACGTCCGGCCGGGCAACGCACGGCTCCGGTTCGCCGGGCTCGCGTTCATCGGGCCGGACTCCGAGAAGGCGCTGCTGCACGTGGTCGCCGCGGGCGCACAGGGCAAGCTCTGGCAGCTCGCCGACCGGCTCTACGCGAGCCAGGGGGGCGAGAACGAGGGCTGGGTCACCGACGAGCTCCTCGAGCGACTCTCGGCCGAGCTCGGAATCGACTACGCGAAGCTCGCGGGCGCCGCGGACGGTCAGGTGGCGCTCGACCAGGCAAACGCGATGGCGACCGAGGCCGAGCGACGCGAGGTGCCGGGGACGCCGTGGTTCTACGTCCAGGTCGGGGACGGCGAGCCGTACGAGGTGCGTCCCGGCTCGTTCGCGATCGAGGAGTTCCGCGAGATCCTCGACGTCGCGCTCGCGGGCTGACGGAACGGCGTGAGCGACCGTGCCCTCCGGGCCGGCGTTGCCGTCGTAGCGCTCGCCGGCGTCGCCGTCGCGGGGTACCTGACGTACGTTCACTACCGGCCTGGAGCGCTCATCTGCACCGGCGGTGGCGGCTGCGAGACGGTGCAGGAGTCTTCCTATGCGGAGCTCTTCGGCGTTCCCGTCGCGCTTTTCGGGCTCGGTGCGTATCTCCTCGTCCTCGCGCTCGTCGTCTGGGACAGCGAGGTCGCTCGCAACCTCGCGGCTGCCGTGGCGGTCGCCGGACTGACGTTCGCCGGCTATCTCGTCGTCCTCCAGGCATTCGTGATCGACGCGTGGTGCGTGTGGTGTCTCGTCAACGACCTGGCGATCGTTCCAGCGCTCACCGCGCTCACGGTCGTCCGCGCCATGCCGCCGGACGACGATCAGGTCATCGGGACTTGACGGAGGATGCTCGACTCGATGCGATCGAGGATCTCTGTCAGGGTCTCTCCGGTGGCGGTGATCCCGTGATTCCGGAGGCCGATCACTGCACGTGACGCGTCGGGCTCGCGGTCGATCAGCTCGGCGACGGACTCCGCCAGCTCCTGCGTCCCGCACGGGTAGTTGATGTCGGTCGCTGCGATGCCCTCTATCCAGGCATGCACGTGGAGGATCGCGCCGACGTCGGGGTGGGCCTGGTAGATCATCCAGTGCTCGATCGCGTCGACCGAGACCCGCCGCGGCTCGATCCCGGGCGGAACGCTGATGAGCATCTTCGCGTTCGGCTCGTCGTAGCCCGTGACGAGCAGGATGTCGCGTCCCGCCACCTCGAGCTGCGACTTGTCGACGCCGCTCGCGCTCATCCAGAAGCGAGTCTCGTCCTTGCGAGCGGAGAGGTTGCCGTAGGAGAGCCCGCCGACCTGGTAGAGCCGCATCACGTGGCGGAGGTCGCGCTCGTTGAGGTACTCGTGCACCGGAAACGGCGCCGGCAGCAGGTCGAGCTCCTGCATGCGCTTCCCGGCCGCGCCGATGTCGGCCGTGATCTCGTCGCCGTCCCAGAGCTCGGGCTCGAGATCCGGCGTGAACTCGTTGTCGATCACGAGCTTCGACTTCGCGAGCGGCGCAAGGCGCTCGAAGACGTCCGCCGGCTCGTCGGTGATCCGGTAGGTGCCGCGTTCCATCGTCGTGAACCAGACCCCGACACCGGGGACGCGGAGGACGACGACGTTCGCAAGCGTACGGACGAGCATCGGGTAGCTCGTCTTGAGGACGTCCTCCGGCTCGGCGTCGAGCTCGTAGAACGAGGCGGAGTAGGTGCCTCGCGCCTGGCGCCTGAATGCCTTTGGCTGCTCCGGGTCGAACATGTTTAGTACGAAGTCGGCGTCGGCGACGTCGGCGACGCGGGCGAAGCCGTCGGCCTCGAAGGCGCCGCCGACCGCCTCCACCCACGCCTCGTGCTCCGGAGAGGTCGCGAAGCCCCATATCGCGTAGCGACGCATTCACAACACTCTATCGCGACGATCGAACGTTTCCGGTGCCGCCGTTGCCTAATGCCGAGCCGGGCTTCGATAAGCGATCGCGGTCACATCCTGCATTCGCGTCTCACCTGACAGCGGCCGAATCCGGCTTGGCCACGGGAATCGGAGCCTGTGGGCAAGTCGACACACAATCGGCACAGGTCCCGCTTGACAGAAATCGGTGTCTGACACCGGTTTTCGCCCGCCTCGGGCTCAGCGGAAGAGGTCGCGCTCGCGGGGCATGACGAGCTCGCTCGCGCTTCCCTCGCCATGGATGTCGACCCCGCGGACAATCGCCGCGGGCACCTGGTGCGCTTTCCCCATCACGAGCTCGGCGGCACCTGCGACCTCGTCCGCGACGGCGATCTGCGTCGAGACGAGCTCACGACCGTGCGCGTCTCGGGCGCCCCGGAGATCGAGGAGCGGCGCGATGCCCGCGACCCCGAGCGCGACGTCGGTCGTCCCCTGCCTCCAGGCGCGCCCGAAGGAGTCGCTGACGATGACGCCGACATCGCATCCCGCGAGGTCGACGAGCCGGTTGCGAAGACGACGCGCGGACGCGTCGGGATCGAGCGGGAGAAGGACGACCTGATCGTCCTCCGGCGTGTTCGACGCATCCACGCCTGCAGAGGCACAGACGAACCCGTGGCGCGTCTCGGCGATCACGAGTGGCGGCCGCGACCGCACGACCTCGCGCGCCTCGCGCAGGATCACCTCGACGTGCCGCGGATCGCCGTCCGGTCCCGCGAGCTCCCGAGCGCGCTCCGACGGCTCGACGTCCTGGAGTCGGACGACCCGTCCCTCGACCTTCGAGATGGCCTTCTGAGCAACGACGACGACGTCGGCACGCCGGAGTCCGCCCACTTGCGATGCCCTCTCGAAGAGGAGTGTCGCGAGGTCGTCATCGGCGACCAGCTCGGGGATGCCCCGAAGCGGGATCACCGTCACGACCGCAGGCGACGGTTCCTCGTATCCCGTCATCGACCGCGACTCAGGGGATCCCCGAGAGTCGAACGCCTGCGTGCGCCTTGTAGCGCTTGTTGACGTTGACGATCACCGCCGTCAGCCCCTCGAGCGCGCGGGCAGACGCGAGCGGACCGCAGTCGATCGCCCTACCGGCCGTGATGCGCTCGGCGAGCTCGAGCACGAGTGTCTTCGCCGCGAGATCGTCGCCGCAGACGAGGACGTCCTCCTCCGGCCCTTCGTCTCCTCCGAGGTTTCGCGCCGCGAGCGAATGGAGCCCGGCGATCACCGGGCCGCGGACACGTTCCTGGATCCGTGACGCGATCGATGTCGCCTCGACCGTGGGTACGACACCCGTGGGACCGAACTGGAGCTCCGCCGCAACCGACAGCACTGGCGTCTCGCCGATCGCGGAGACGAGCTCGTCGACGGTCGCGAGCGTCGCCTCGGCCTTCGTCGCAATGACGACCAGATCGGCTCCCTCACAGGCGTCGGCGTTCGTCGCGCCCTCCGCACCGACTTCGGCCCCGGTCTCCGCTGCCCTCGTCTCGTCGCGCGAGCCGATCACGACCTCGTAGCCAGCATCGACGAGACGCTTGGCGAGCGCACTCCCGAAGCTGCCGGTGCCGCCGACGACGGCGATCCTCACCGTGTTGCCTCGAGAACGGTCTCGGCGAGCCTCCGCGCCACGTCGCGATCCACCATCAACGTGTCGGTGACGACGAGCGGAACGGGTGCCTCGCCGGGTGCATCCGCGCGGTCGATCACGAGCGCGTCGATCAGGCCCTTGTAACAGTCTGCTACATGCGCTGGGGTCGTTCCGCCGGACATCCGCGTGAGCATACGGTCGAGCGGTCCCTTGACTGCCCGGCCACCGATCAGCGGGCTGACAGCGACGCAACGTACGCCCTGTGCGGCGATAGTCGCCCGGATCGCGTCCACCGCCAGAATCGGACCGATCGACACGTAGGGGTTGCTCGGCGCGAAGACGAGAAGCTCCGCTCGCCGGATGGCGTCGAGCACGCCGGCTGCCGGTCGTGCGGCGTAGGCTCCCTCGTAGAGGACCTGGTCGACCTCGTCGCGGTGTTGCCGGGCGACGAACCACTCCTGGAACGAGAAGGGGCCGTCCGGTGTGACGACCTGCGTCCGAAGCGGGTCGTCGGTCGCGGGCACGAGTCGTGTCGCGAGGCCGGCCCTCTCGGTCAGACGCGCGGTGACGGCCGAGAGCGTTTCGCCGTCGCGCAGCGCCTGCGTGCGGACGAGATGCAGCCCGAGGTCGAGGTCACCGAGAAGGAACCAGCCTTCGCCTCCCCACGCTTTGGCCGACTCCAGCGTGCGCCAGGTCTCATCCCCGCGTCCCCAGCCGCGCTCCTCGTCGTTCAGGCTGGTGAGCGCATAGAGAATCGAATCGAGGTCGGGCGAGACGTGCAGGCCGAGCACCTCGAGATCGTCGCCGACGTTGCCGATCACCGTCAGCTCGCCCGGTGCGAGGACGTCGTGCAGGCCGCGTGCGAGCTTCGCGCCGCCGACGCCTCCCGAGAGGCACACCACCCTCACTGGGCGATCGCCCCGAGCAACGCGCGAGTGCGCGCACCCGGCCGCGGTCCGAGCCGCTCGAGATCCGCGAGCGTGTCGACGTCGCAGACGAGGTTCCCGAGCGCGAGATCCTCGACCGGGAGTGCGAGCGCCCGCCCGTGCGCGCGGAACCGCGCCGCGCTGCCAGGCCCGTAGAGCGGCTGGAACACCTCCGCGTAGG
>JACDBY010000042.1 GCA_013694685.1 Actinomycetota bacterium | reverse complement strand
GAGCGGAGCGCTCTGGTCGACCGGCGAGCGCGCCCGCGCGGACGAGACGCTCGGCTCGGCGCTTGCCGTCGCGAGCGCGAGCGGCGACGAGCGGCTCACCTGGCACGCCCGCCTCGAGCGCACGAGTCGCCATGGTCTCGCCCACGAGCACGACGCCGAAGACCTGCTGAGCGTCGCCGAGGAGGCGAGAGCGGTGTTCGAGCGGACGGGGGATGGCCTCGGTTTGGCGCGCGCGTGGCGCAGGATCGCCGTCGTCCATCTGTTGCACGGACGGTTCGGACGCGCGGTCGAGGCCGACGAGCAGGCGCTCGAGCACGCGGCACGCGTGGGCCACGGCCGCGAGGAGAGCCGGATCGTCGACACGCTCTGTACGGCGTTGCTGTACGGGCCCGTGCCGGCGGACGAGGCCATCGCGCGCTGCGAAGAGCTGCTCGAGAGGGCACGAGGCCGACCCGCCCTCGAGGCCGCGGTGCTCAGCTCTCTCGCGGGTCTCGTCGCGATGCGCTGCCGATTCGACGAGGCGCGCGACATGTACCGTCGGGCGCGCCGGCTCTGGGAGGAGCTCGGGCTCCGCTACGCCGTCGCCGGTCTGACCCAGGTCGGGGGCGAGATAGAGCTCCTCGCGGGATGCGCCGACGAGGCCGAGCGCGAGCTTCGCGTCGGCGCGGAGATCCTCGAGCCGGTCGGCGGGGCGCCGCTCCAGTCTGCGCTCCTCGCGCGAGCGCTCGCCCGTCAAGGGCAGGTCGACCAAGCAGACGCGCTGGCCCTAAGGGCTCTCGACGCCGCGGGCGGGCACGAGATCCAGGCCGAGGTGATCGCCCTCGCGACACGAGCGGCGATTGCGGCGGCCGACGGTCGCGATGGGGAGGCGCTCGCTCTCGCTCAGGCGGCGGTCGGGCGCTCGCAGGAGGCGGATGCGCCCAACCTCCACGCTGACGCACTCGTCGCCCTCGCGCGCTGCCACGCGGCGGGAGGGCGGACGGACGACTCTGCGACGGCGCTCCACCGGTCGCTGCTGGCCTACGCGGCGAAGGGCAACCTCGCGGCCACCGAGCGGCTTACGCGCGCCGGCGTGTCGAGCCTTTCATCCGCGTAGGAGACGGAGTATGGTCGCGCCGGGGCAAGCGGAAGGGAGATAGTCGATGACGAACGGAGACGAGACGGCGGAGCCGGGCATCGTCCGCGCGGACGAGATCGAGAGGGACGACCACCACGCCGGCTGGAACCAGGCGTTGAAACGGGCGCTGGAGAACGTCCCCGACAGCTGGCACGGCGAGGAGCTGAACGTCCGGTACGCGGTCGTGACCACGAAGAACCCGGGCTCGGTTCACGAGTACAAGGTGTACCTCGGACCCCGCTGATCGGTCGTCCTCGCAATAGCGCGGGATTCGGCTCCGGCCGAATCCCGCTGTCCCACGCGCGGCAACCGCTAGCCGCTAATACAGGGCGGTTCCGGCGTAGCTCGCGGGCAGCGAGACCGCGCCCATCCGCTCGACGGTGTCCATCTCCGACGCATACAGGTTGTGGAGCGGCGCAACCTCGATCTCGGGTCTCCCCTCGACGCCGTGCAGGCGAAGGGCGGGAACGAACCGGTAGTCGTGGAACGCGCGGAATGTCTGTTCGGTCCGCCAGATCTCGGTGATGACGAGCCCTCGCTCTGCCTCGGCTGCAACATGGAGCACCGCGCCTGCGGGAGGGTTCGCGTCGAGATCGAGCGCGGCGATGATCTCGTCGTACGCCTTCGGCGACAGGTCCTCGTAGCGGGAGATCACTGCAACGGCCATCGGTAGTTCCCCTTTCCTCTCCACCGGATCCCCCGTTCGAGGGGACTCGATCGAGGGTACCCGATCGAGGGATGACCCGGCAACGAGGCGAGTCGACCGCCCTCAGGGGCCGACGAGCGCGCGCGCGTAGTCCCGCGCGTCGAACGGGCGGAGGTCGTCGATCCCCTCCCCCACGCCGACGAGCTTCACAGGGATGCCAAGCTCGTGGGCGATCGCGATCGCGATACCTCCCTTCGCCGAGCCGTCGAGCTTCGTCAGCGCGACACCGGTGACGCCGGCCGTCTCCGCGAAGAGCCGAGCCTGCTGGACGCCGTTCTGTCCGGTCGTCGCGTCGACCACGAGCAACGTCTCGTGCGGCGCCCCGTCGATGCGACTCGCGATCACGCGCCGGATCTTCGCGAGCTCGTCCATGAGGTTCGACTGCGTGTGGAGGCGCCCGGCCGTGTCGACGATGACGGTGTCTCGCGCGCGGGCGCGGCCCGCCTCGAGCGCGTCGAACGCGACCGCAGCCGGGTCTGACCCGCGCGAGCCACCGACGAAGTCCGCCCCCGCGCGCTCCGCCCAGATCTCGAGCTGCTCCTCGGCGGCCGCTCGGAACGTGTCGGCCGCGCCGACGAGCACCGACCGCCGGTGCTCGCCGAGCTTCCGCGCGAGCTTCCCGATGGTCGTCGTCTTCCCTGTTCCGTTGACGCCGACGACGAGGATCACCGTGGGTCGCTCCATCGCGCGCGCGAGCACGGGGGGCTCGCCGAAGAGGCGTTCGACCTCCTCGGCGAGCGCCTCCGCGAGATCTCCCACTTCGCCGCGCTCCTCGAGCCGCCGGACGAGCTCCGCCGTCGACGTGACGCCGACGTCGGCCCGGAGAAGCGCGACCTCGAGCTGCTCCCAGGCTTCCTCCTGCGCCGGGTCGAACGAGGCGCCGAGCTCGGCCGTCAGCGCACGGCGGCTCTTCCCGAGCGAGTCGCGGAGGCGCGCGAAGAAGCCGCTCTGCTCCGCGTCGTCACCCTCACCGTCCGTCTCACCGAGGAGCTGCGCCCACGTTCTCGCCATCGGGGCAGGTTACGCGCGCAGAACGGTGAAGCCCGCGGCCTCGAAGTCGCCGTCGAACGTCAACGCCTCGTTGATCCGAAGCGACTTCATGAGCGTGAAGCTCGTCGCGTCGACGAACGAGTACTCACGCTCGTTCCGTCGCCGGAGCCATCGCAGCGCGCGCTCCTCGAGGTCGTGGGAGACGAACACGACCTCGATGCGGCGCGTTCGCCCGAGCATGTCCAGGAACGCCGCCGCCGTTCGGTGCGCGTAGCGGCGGTTCACAAACGTCCACGTCTCGCCGCGGACATGGTTCGACGTCACGAGACCGGATGACCCATGGGCCTCGAGGAGCGCGACCGCCTCGAGGTGCCGGGCGTCACGGGAAGCGATCGCCGCCGCGAACGCGGACGTGTCGACGAAGATCACCTGCGCGAGCCGTACACGACGTCGTCGACCGACGCCGAGTCGCCTGATGCGCCCTTCACGAGGCCGACGACGTCCCAGAGAGGATCTTCCTCGATCGGCGGCAGCGGCTGCACGTGCAGGGCAACGAAGCGCCGGATGAGCGCGGCCTTGGAGGTTTGCTCCTCCCGCGCCTTGAGCTCGAGCGCATCGTCGAGCTCCTCCTCGATCATGATCTGCAACCGCTTCATCGATGAAGCTTACATCAGTAAGGATGTGTAGGCGTAACGCGTGGTCAGGCGGCGACGCGACGCCACTCGACGGTTGCGAGGAGTTGCTGCACGGTCTCAGGCAGTCGCAACGGCCCGCTCCTCGCGCGGCAGGCGCCGCGAGACGATCTGCGAGACACCGTCGCCGCCCATCGTGACGCCGTAGAGGACGTCAGCGGCCTCCATGGTGCGCTTCTGATGCGTGATCACCACAAACTGCGCACGATCGGCATACCGACGGAGAAGCTCGACGAAGCGCCCGATGTTGACATCGTCGAGGGCGGCCTCGACCTCGTCGAGCAGGTAGAACGGCGATGGCCGCGCTCTGAAGATCGAAAACAGAAACGCGAGCGCAACCAGCGATCGCTCGCCTCCCGACAGCAGCGACAGCTTGCTCACCCTCTTGCCCGCGGGACGCGCCTCGATCTCGATTCCGCTCGTCAGCGGGTCGTCCGGGTCCACCAGGGTCATGCTGGCCCGGCCGCCCGGGAACAGCCGCTCGAACACCCCCTCGAACTCACGCGCTACGTCGGCGAAGGCGGAGGAGAACTCGGTGACGATCGTGGCGTCCACCTCGCGCACGATCGTCATGAGGTCGCGGCGCGACGCTTTGAGGTCGTCAATCTGCCCTTGAAGAAATCTGGCGCGCTCATCGAGCTCGGTGTATTCCTCCTGAGCCATCGGGTTGATCCCACCCAGAGAACGCATGCGTCGGTCGAGCGCCGCCACCCGCTCGATTGCATCAACCTGCTCGCCTTCGGGGAAGGGCTCGAGCGCATGCAGATCGGGTGGGGTCAGGCCCCACTCCTCCATCGCCCTTGTGGTCAGCCCTTCGATCCGGATGCGCGCCT
>JACDBY010000013.1 GCA_013694685.1 Actinomycetota bacterium | reverse complement strand
GCCCACCTATGCCACGAGGATCGATCCGGAGGATCGAGCGCTCGACCTGCGCCTGCCGGCGGTCGAGCTCGTCCGCACGGTCCGCGCTCTCAGCCCACACATCGGGGCATGGGCAGAGCTGGAGGGGAGGCGCGTCATCGTCTGGAGCGCCCGCGTCGCGGCGGACGGCACCTTCGATCCGGTCGAGGTGCAGCCGCAGGGTGGCCGGCGGATGGCAGCCGAGGCCTGGCGCCGCGGGCTCCGGTGAGCACGGTCTCGCCGGCCCGGCGAGTCGCGTACGACGTCGTCCGCCGCGTCTTCGAGAACGAGGCCTACGCCGACCGGGCCTTCAGGGCGGAGTCGGCAGGTCTCACCGATCGCGACCGCGCGCTCGCCCGGCGCCTCGCCTACGGCACGGTTCAGCGTGCGCGCACGCTCGATCACGCAATCGAGACGCTCGGCAGGCGACCGGTGCGCAAGCTCGATCCGCCGGTGCGCGCTGCGCTGCGTCTCGGCGCCTACCAGCTCGCGTACCTCGACGGCGTGCCGCGCTACGCGGCCGTCAACGAGTCGGTGGAGCTCGTTCGGCGTGCGCGGCTCGAGCGCGCGGTGCCGTTCGCGAACGCGGTGCTGCGGAGGCTCGCCGATGGCGCCCGCACGCTCGTCGAATCGCTGCCGGAGGGGACCGCCCGGGAGGCGGCGCTTTGTCATTCGTACCCTGACTGGATCGCCGAGACGTGGTGGCGCGAGCTCGGTCCTGACGCTGCGCGTGCGCTGATGGTCGTTCAGAACGAGGAGCCCGAGACGGCGGTGCGGCTCGTCCGAGGCCCGCTCGAGGGCAGGCGCGATCTGCTGATCCCCGCTGCGTGGGTCGTGGAACGGGTCGACGAGGATGCCCTCGCTGAGGGGCGCATCTGGCCCCAGAGCCGCGGCTCGCAGCTCGTGGGTCACACGGTCGGCTCGGAGTCGGGCGATCGCACCCTCGACCTCTGCGCGGCGCCGGGCGGCAAGGCGACGATGCTCGCGGGCGCGGTCGTCGCGGTGGAGCTCGACGAGGCGCGCGCCGAGCGTCTCGAGCAGAACGCCCGTCGCCTCGGCGCAGTGAACGTCACCGTGGTTCGCGCCGACGGTCGCGAGCTGCCGCCCGGGCTGGCCGGGTTCGATCGCGCGCTCGTCGATGCGCCCTGCTCCGGTCTCGGCGTGCTCGCCTCGCGGCCCGACCTACGGTGGCGCGCCGAGCCGTTGCCCGACCTGCAGCGCGAGCTGCTCCACGCGGCGATCGAGCGCACGAAGCAGGGAGGCACGATCGTGTACTCCACCTGCACGATCAACTCCGTCGAGAACGAGGACGTCGTCGACGCCGTCGTCGCCTCGGGGACGGCTCGGATCGACGAGACGCTCGGTGACGACTGGCCGTCGTTCGCGCACCCGACGCGACACGCGTTCCTCCAGACGCTGCCACACGTCCACGGAACGAGCGGCTTCTTCATCGCCCGACTCGTCGTCACGACGAACGCCGGGGTCGCTGAGCAAGAACGGCACGAAAACGTCACAGAGTTGGCACGCTTTCGTGACGTTCGTTGCCCGGATGGGCGATAGAATCGTCAGTGGGTGGTGGGTTGGGGTGCCCCGAGAGCTGACGCTCGGAGCGACATTTCGCGCACGGAGGATCGGCGCCAGCGTCTGCGGGACGTCGTCGGATCGGGCGCTTGTGCCACCCTGTCACAAGCCCGCGCCGGCGTAGGATCGCCTGGTGACCTGGGGCGCGTGGATCCGCGAGGGTGGCGAGGTGGAGCCGTCAATCTATGCGGCCGATTTCCGGCGGCTCGGAGAGCAGGTCGACGAGCTCCTAGGCGCGGGTTGCAGGATCTTCCACTTCGATTGCGGCGACGGACACTTCGTGCCGCCCGTGACGATTGGGCCGGTCGTACTGCGTTCGATCGCCCCCGCGATCCGGGCTGCGGGCGGCATTCTCGACTGCCACCTCATGGTCTCCGATCCGGCGCATCACCTCGAAGAGTTTGCGTCGTCGGGTGCGCATTCGGTGACTTTTCACGTCGAGGCGGCAGGCGATCCGGCAGCGGTCGCCGAGCACGCCCGGTCGCACGGGCTTGCGGTGGGCCTCGCGTTCAACCCGGAGACGCAACCCGACCGGGCGGCCGAGGCCGCGCGCGCTGCCGGCGCGGAGCTCGTCCTCTGCATGAGCATCCATCCCGGGTACTCGGGCCAGGTGTTCATGCCGGCGGCGCTCGACCGGATCGCCGAGGTCGCCCATCTCGTCGACGTGCCCGTGCAGGTCGACGGGGGCGTGGGGGAGTCGAACGCCCACGCGATCCGCGAGGCCGGCGCGACGATCCTCGTCGCGGGCAGCGCGGTGTTCGGCGCTCCCGAGCCGGCCGCCGCGTATCGCCGGCTCGCCGGATCGTGAGCATCCAACCGGAGGTCGGCGCATGAGCCTCGAGCGCGCTCTCGCGCTCGTCGACGCGGAGCCGCGTCACGGTTATCCGAACCCGACGGTCGGAGCCGTCGTCGTCGACGCCGGTGGCGCGATCGTCGGCGAAGGTGTGAGCGAGCCTGCGGGGGGACGACACGCCGAAGTCGTCGCTCTCGACGCCGCCGACGACGCGGGACGCGGCGGCACGCTCTTCGTGACAATGGAGCCGTGCGCCCATCACGGACATACGCCACCCTGCGTCGGTCGCATCGTCGCGGCCGGGGTCATCCGGGTCGTCGCCGCCTGCGCCGACCCGACCGAGCAAGCGAGCGGCGGCGCGGCGCAGCTGCGCAGGCACGGGCTCGAGGTGGAGCTGCTCGACCTGCCGCGTGCCCGGAGGCAGAACGAGGCATGGCGCACGTGGGCCGTTCGCGGTCGACCACACGTCTTGCTCAAGCTCGCAGCCTCGCTCGACGGGCGGGTCGTCGTCCCGGGCAGACGCTGGGTGACGGGCGAGGCCGCGCGGCGCCGTGTGCACGAGCTCCGCTCGCAGGTCGACGCGGTCGCCGTCGGGATGGGAACGGTTCGGGCGGATGCGCCGCGGCTCGACGTCCGTGACGTCGCCGTCGAGCGCCAGCCGCGGCGGCTCGCGTTCGGTCGGGGGCCGTTGCCGGATGGCTCCGGCCTCGAGCTTCGACGCGGGCCCCTCCTCGCAGAGCTCGAGGCCCTCGGCGCCGCGGGAGTCCAGTCACTTCTCCTCGAAGGTGGGCCGACGCTCGCGACAGCCTTTCTCGAAGCCGGCCTCGTCGAGCAGCTGCTCGTCTTCGTCGCCCCGGTCCTCTCGGGCGACGGCCCGACGATGCTCGGACGGCTTGCGCGGCCGCTCGACCTCGCGTCGCTGGAGCTCGAGCAGGTGGGCGTCGACGTGCTCTTGACCGCGCGCCTCCGCGAGGACTGATGCGCGGTAGCCTCGAGGGGTGTTCACGGGAATCGTCCGCGAGGTGGGGCGGATCGTCGAGGTGACGGGTGACCGCGATCGGACGATCGAGCTCGCGGCCCCTACGACAGCGCGCGCGAGCGCGGTCGGTGACTCCGTGTCGGTTGCGGGGGTGTGCCTGACCGCCGAGGCGATCGACGGCGACTCGATCAGGTTCCACGCGGTCGCGGAGACGCTCGGACGGACGACCCTCGGCCGGCTCGGCGCCGGAGCCACGGTGAACGTCGAGCCCGCGCTCCGGGCGGGAGAGCCACTCGGGGGTCATCTCGTCCAGGGGCACGTCGACGCCGTCGGCAACGTCCGCTCGCTGGCGCCCGACGGCGACGGGGCCCGGCTCACGCTGGTGCCGCCGGCCGAGATCCTGCGCTACTGCGTCGAGAAGGGCTCGATGACGGTGGACGGCGTCTCGCTCACCATCGCGCAGGTCGGCGAGCGGGACGTCGAGATTGCGCTCGTGCCGCATACGCTCGCCGCCACCACCCTCGGTGGGCTCTCCGCCGGAGACAGCGTGAACCTCGAGGTCGACGTGATCGCGAAGTACGTCGAGCGCCTCCTGACGGGGCGCCCGCAGGCGCGCCGGCGAGGGCCGGGCCGACCCACGAGCCGGGGTACGATGAGCCCATGAGCGCCACGCTCGAGCCCGAGACGAGCCCGTTCGCCGCGATCGAAGACGCGATCGAGGAGATCCGCTCGGGGCGGTTCGTCGTCGTCGTCGACGACGAGGATCGCGAGAACGAGGGCGATCTCACGATCGCCGCGCAGTTCGTGACCCCGGAGGCGGTGAACTTCATGGCCACGCACGCGCGAGGCCTCATCTGCCTCTGCCTGACGCCCGAGCGCTGCGACGAGCTCGGTCTACGGCCGATGACCGACCACAACGAGGCGCGCAACCAGACGGCCTTCACCGTCTCGATCGAAGCGCGCGACGGGATCTCGACGGGCATCTCGGCGGCCGACCGCGCGCGGACCATCCAGGTCGCGGTCGACCCGACGTCGTCGCCCCACGACCTCGTCGCCCCGGGGCACGTTTTCCCGCTCCGCGCGCGCCCCGGGGGCGTGCTGCAGCGCTCCGGTCAGACCGAAGCCGCCGTCGACCTGGCACGGCTCGCCGGCGTGACGCCGGCGGGCGTCGTCTGCGAGGTGATGAAGGAGGACGGGACGATGGCGCGCGTTCCCGACCTCGTCGAGTTCACCGAGCGCCACGGTCTCAAACTCGTCACGGTCGCCGACCTGATCGAATACCGCCACCGAACGGAGAAGCTGGTCGACCGCGTCGTGACGGTGCGGTTGCCGACCGACTACGGAGACTTCCAGGCCGTCGCTTACAGCGAGACGCTCACGGGAAAGCAGCACGTCGCGCTCGTCAAGGGCGATGTGGCAGGGCAGGAGGACGTGCTCGTACGCGTCCACTCCGAGTGCCCGACGGGCGACGTCTTCCATTCGCGTCGCTGCGACTGCGGCGAGCAGCTCGAACTGGCGCTCGCCCGGATCGAGGAAGCGGGGCGGGGCGTCCTGCTCTACCTCGCCCAGGAGGGACGCGGCATCGGGCTCCTCAACAAGCTCCGCGCGTACGAGCTGCAAGAGCAGGGGCGCGACACGGTCGAGGCGAACCTCGAGCTCGGGTTCAAGGCCGACGCGCGAGACTGGGGAATCGGGAACCAGATCCTCGCCGACCTCGGTCTGACGACCATCCGGATCCTGACGAACAACCCGAAGAAGCTGACCGGGCTCGACGGCTACGGGCTCCGCGTCGTCGAGCAGGTCCCCATCGAGATCGAGCCGAACGACGAGAATCGCGGCTACCTCGAGACGAAGCGGGCGAAGCTCGGCCACACGATCGGCGGGAGGCTGCACCACCAGGACGAGCGCTACGGTGCCGACGATGCCTGACGGCGACACCAGGGACGTCGCGGGCGACGACCCCGTGGCGACGCGCCGGTCGGAGCCCGACGAGCTCGAGCGCGCGAGCGAGAACGTCCTCGAAGGATGGCCGACGTCCCCGTCCCAGGGGCCAGCCGGGCCGGCCGGGCCGACGGACGCACGCGACGGAGCTCCGGACGGCGTGACTCCGACTCACGGCGAGCAGGTCGAGCGGGTGGAGTTGCCGTCGTCCCACGATGGCGACGACGAGCGGCCCGCGATCCTGCCGGCTACGGGATCCGCTGAGACCAAGCGCGAGGCGACGTCCGAGCACGCGCCCGGCAGCCTCGCGGTGCCACCGGGCTATCCCGTGCTCGAGGGCGAGCCGACGGGCGGCCGCAGGGCCGTCGGGATCGTCGTCAGCCGCTTCAACGGCGAGGTCACGAGCCGTCTCCTCCGCTCCGCGCTCGACGAGCTCGGCGACCGCGGCGTCGACCAGGCGTCCATCACCGTGATGCCTGTCCCCGGGGCGTTCGAGCTGCCCCTCGCCGCGATGGCGCTCGCCAAGACCCGCCGCTTCGCGTGCATCGTCGCGCTCGGGTGCGTGATTCGCGGAGACACCCACCACTTCGACTACGTCGCGGGCGAGGCCGCGTCCGGTCTCCAGCTCGCCGCGATCGAGACCGGCGTCCCCGTCTCGTTCGGCGTCCTCACGCTCGAGCGGCTCGACCAGGCCGACGCCCGGATCGAGAAGGGCGCCGACGCCGTGCGCACGGCGCTCGAGATGGCCGACTTATTCGCGAATCTCAGGACAGCGGCAGCTCGTTAGGTGCGGCCGCAGAGCGGCCCCACCTAGGAACGTCCGTCCTCCGCTACCATTGCGCGCCGTGTCGAGGGTCTGCGCCATCTGCGGCAAGAAGCCGGTTGCCGGGAACTCCCGGTCGCATTCCATGGTCGCGACGAAGCGGCGGTTCAGCCCGAACCTCCAACGTGTCCGGCTCGTCCTCGACGGCAAGCCGACGCGCGACTACGTCTGTACCCGCTGCCTCAAGGCCGGCAAGGTGCAGAAGGCCGTCTGAGCGACTCGCGCCGTCCGCTCGAGCACCGGGGCCTGTCTACACTCGCCCCGTGAAGAAGGGGACGGTGGTCCTGCAGGAGAGCGACCTCGGCAAGGTCGCGATCTCGACCGACGCGATCGCGACGATCGCCGGCCGGGCAGTCGACGAGTCGTTCGGCGTGGTCGACCAGGCTGGCCGCCGCGGTCCCCTCAGGCTCCTGCGGCGCGGCCGGGACGACCGTGGCGTGCGCGTCCGCGAGACCGGCGGCGGGCTCGCACTCGAGCTCCACGTCGTCGTCGACTACGGGATCAACCTCGGCGAGGTCACGGCCATGGTGCGCTCGCGCGTCGTCTACGAGGTCGAGCGCCACACCGGGCTCGTGGTCGCCTCGGTCGAAGTGCACGTCGACGATGCGCGGAGAGCGGAGTGAGCGACCTCGCTCTCGCACGTCTGCTCGCGGGCTCGGCGCTCGAGAACGTCGAGCTGCACCGCCGGCGCGTCAACGCGCTCAACGTCTATCCCGTGCCGGACGGCGACACGGGAACCAATCTCGCGCTGACGATGCGGGGTATCGTCGATGCGCTCGAGGGGTCGACCGTGACCGCGCGGCCGCAGCTGGCGGCCGACGTGCAACGCGAGGCGACCATGGCTGCGAAGGGGAACTCCGGTGTCATCCTGAGCACGATCGTCCGAGGCATGGCACGCGTCCTCGGCGACGCGAGCACCGTCGACGGAGAGGTGCTGGCGCAGGCTCTCCGCGCGGGCGCGACGAGCGCGTACCACGCGGTGAAGGTGCCGGCCGAGGGGACGATGCTCACCGTGATCCGCGAGATGGCGGAGGAGTCGGAGCGCCCGGACGTGCGCCGGCTCGAGGTCGAAGCGGCGCTCGCCCGCGCGATCGCGCGCGGCGACGACGCGGTGCGACGCACCCCGGAGATGCTCGAGAAGCTGCGCGAGTCGGGCGTCGTCGACGCGGGTGGCGTCGGGCTGGTGGAGCTGCTGCGCGGCGTCCTGCACGGGCTCACGGGTGAGCCGCTGCCAGCGCCGCCCGAGGTGAGCGAGGAGCTCACAGAGGAATCGATCCACCACGAAGAGTCGGCATATAGGTACTGCACGGTCTTCCTCGTCGAGGGACGGGCGATGGATCTCGACGCCCTCCATGCCTCGCTCGAGCCGCTCGGCGACTCGCTGCTCGTGACCGGTGACGCCTCGGTCGCGAAGGTGCACGTGCACACCGACGAGCCAGAGGACGCACTCGTGCTCGGCCGCGCCGTCGGCGTCGTCGACGACGACCGCGTCGAGATCGGCGACATGCGAAGCCAGGCCGCGGAACGGGAGCGCTGGCTCACGCAACTCCACGCGGCCGCCCAGGCGGCGGCCACCGAGGTCGGCCTCGTCGCGGTGGCACAGGGAGCGGGGAACCGGGAGATCCTGAGGAGCGAGGGTGCGGCGATCGTGATCGAGGGCGGTCAGACGATGAACCCCTCCGTCGGTCAGATCCTCGAGGCGATCACGGCCGTGAACGCCGAGCGCGTAATCGTGCTCCCGAACAACCCGAACGTCAGGCTCGCCTCGGAGAACGCCGCGGAGGAATCGACGAAGGACGTGCACGTGATCGCGACCGACACGATCCCGGAGGGAATCGCCGCCGCGTTCGCCTTCGCCGCGGATGAGCCGCTCGCGGCCAACGTCGAGGCGATGGAGGTCGCGGTCGCGTCCGTCCTCGCGGCTGAGATTACGCGCGCGTCGCGCGATGCGACAGTCGACGGGGTCACCGCCGCCGAGGGCGAGTTCCTCGCGATCCTCGAGGGGCGGGCGTTCGTCGCCGACCCGAGCATCTGGGTGGTGCTGGACGCGCTCTTCGAGCACTTCGCCCGAGAGGGGAAGACGTATGTCCAGCTCATTCGGGGCGAGGGGGCGCCGACCGAGGACGAGCTGCGCGAGCGACTCTCGGATCGCGGGGTGGAAGCCGACGTCAGCGACGGTGGTCAGCCGCACTACCCGCTGCTGCTCTCTGCGGAGTGAGCCGGACGACGATCCGCGTCCTCCTCGTCGAGGACAACGACGTCTACCGCTCCTCGATCGAGCTCCTCCTCGGGTTGCAGCCGGACCTCGAGATCGTCGGATCGGTCTCTAGCGGTACGGAGGCGGCCGGCTCGGCGGTTGCGTGCGGCGCCGACGTCGTCGTCATGGACTACCGCCTCCCGGGGCTCGATGGCGCAGCTGCGACAAGGGCGGTCACTGAGTCGTCCCGCGCGGCCGTCGTCTGCCTCACCGCCGAGGCGACGCAGGCGGAACGCGAAGCCGTGCTCCGGGCCGGGGCGAGCGCCCTCGTCGAGAAGGGGGGCGCGATCGAGGTCCTGGCCGCTGCGATCCGGAGCGCTGCGCATGCGGGGTCTGTCCCCGGAGGGGACTGACCCCCGTGCGAGGGGCGTACTTCCGGGGCGCGCTTGCGCGTCGCGCACGGACCGTTCGCTGCGGGGACAGTCCCGTTAGGGTGCCCCCGTGGAGCTGACCCGCCAGAACACCGCGATCGTCCTCGACTCGACGTCGGACTTCGTCGAGGCGCGGGAGCGGCACGCGAACATGCGGATCGTCCCGCTCTATGTCCTCTTCGACGGGGAGCCGCTGCGCGACCAGGTTGACATCGACTCGGCCGGGTTCTACGAGCGGCTCGCTGCGGCGAGCTCATTGCCCACGACCTCGCAGCCGACACCGGCCGACTTCCTCGCCTGTTACCGGGAGCTCGTCGCCGGCGGGTTCGAGCGAATCTGGTCGCTCCACCTCACCTCGAAGCTCTCGGGCACGTACGAGTCGGCCGTCAGCGCGGCGGGCGAGCTGGGCGGCGACCGGGTGCGGGTCGTCGACACGGAGACGGCGTCGCTCGCGTGCGCCCTCCTCGCGGAGGCGATCGACCGGCGGCTCGAGCGTGGGACGACCGACGAGGAGGTCGAGTCTCTCGTCGACCGGTTCCGTCGCGAGAACCGCGTCGTCTTCACCGTCGGGACGCTCGAGTACCTGCAAAAGGGCGGGCGGATCGGGAAGGGGCAGGCGCTCGCCGGCTCGCTCCTGAACGTCAAGCCGATCCTCTCGGTCGAGGACGGCGTGATCATCCCGGTCGCGCGCGCACGTGGCCGCCAGAAGGCACTCCAGGAATTCGAGCGGCTCTTCGTCGCGGAGACCGAGGATCGCGACGGCCTCCGTGTTGCGATCGCCCATGCCAACGCACCGGAGTGGATCGACGTGATCACGACACTCGTCGCGCGAGCGCGGCCGAAGGCCACGATCGACCTCGTCGAGCCGCTCGGCGCCGTGGTCGGGACGCACGCCGGACCGGGCTCGGTCGGCTTCTTCTGGTTCCAGGACGAGATCTGAGCCTCGCCGTCGGACCGCTCCGGTCCGACCTGTCCGGCCCACCCCGTTCGTAGACTCGAGCGCGTGCCGAGGATGCGCGCGACGGTCGGTTTCGCAGGGGACGAGGCGCCCGCGAGCTGGCCCGCGACGAGCTCGCTGCCGAGACCCGAGGTGCTCGACCGCCCCGTCGGGACGCTCCCTGGCGTCGGCCCGGCGATCCGCCGACGGCTCGCCAAGCTCGGTCTCCGAACGGTCGGCGACGTCCTCGCCCACCGTCCCCGTCGGTACGAGTCGGCCGCTGAGGAGCGCACCATCGCAGAGCTCTTCGGTGAGGACGAGGCGGTGCTCGACGTCGTGGTGCGACGTGCGGCGGCCCGTCGTCGCGGCAGGCTCCACATCCTGACGGCGCACGTCCGCGACGCCACGGGCGAGATCCGGGCGACGTGGTTCAACCAGCCCTGGCTCGAGTCGAAGCTCGTCCCCGGAACGCGCCTCCGCGTGCGGGGGAAACGAAACCGGTTCGGCTTCCAGGTCTCGAGCTTCGACATCGGCGACGCGATCGAGACCGCGGACTTCGCGCCCGTCTACCCCTCGACGGCCGACCTCGCCCAGAAGACGCTGCGGGCGCTGACCGAGGCGGCGCTCCCGCTCGCGCGCGCGGTCGGAGAGCCGCTCCCCGCGCGCGTACGGCTCGGCGGGACGCTGCCGCTCCGCGCTGACGCGGTCGTCTCCCTCCACCGGCCGCGATCAGAGGAGGAGGCCGAGGACGCGCGACGCCGTCTCGCGCTCGACGAGCTGCTCACGCTCCAGCTCGCGCTTCGGCGCCGGACGGTCGAGCGCGAGGCGCTCGTCGCCGAAGCGCTGCCACAACCCGGTGCGCTCACGGGGCGGTATCGCGACGTCCTGCCGTTCGTGCTCACCGACGCCCAGGAGAGCGCGATCGCCGAGATCGACGCCGATCTCGGCCGGACGACCCCGATGCAGCGCCTCCTCCAGGGCGACGTGGGATCGGGAAAGACCGCCGTTGCGCTGTACACGCTCCTCCGCGCGGTCGAGGCCGGTCGACAGGGGGCGCTGATGGCGCCGACCGAGACGCTCGCCGAGCAGCACTTCCTCACGATCGAGGGGCTCTGCGCGGAGCTCGGCGTGCGGGTCGCGCTCCTCACCTCGAGCCTCCGCGCACGGGAGCGCCGCACCGTGCACCAGCTCGTCGCCTCGGGCGACGTCGGGATCGCCCTCGGCACCCACGCCTTGATCCAGCGCGAGGTCGAGTTCGCCGACCTCGCCGTCGCGGTCGTCGACGAGCAGCACCGCTTCGGGGTCGAGCAGCGCGCCGCGCTCGCCGAGGCACGGAGCCCACACGTGCTCCACATGACCGCGACGCCGATCCCACGAACGCTCGCGCTGACGGTCTACGGCGACCTCGCCGTGTCCGAGATTGCCGCCCCGCCGGCCGACCGGAAGCCGATCGTCACCGCCCGCGTCACCGAGGAGAGGAGCGCGGAGGCATACACGCGGCTCCGCAGGCACCTCGACGAGGGCCGCCAGGCGTACGTCGTCTGCCCGCTCGTCGAGGGCTCCGAGACCACGATCGCGCATGCGGCCGAGGACGAGGCCGCCCGCCTCCGCACCGGCGAGCTCCGCGACTATCGCGTCGGGTGCGTCCACGGGCGGCTGAAGACGGCCGACCGGCGGGCCGCGATGGCGGCGTTCACAGCCGGTGAGCTCGACGTCCTCGTCGCGACGACGGTGATCGAGGTCGGCGTCGACGTGCCGAACGCGACGATCATGATCGTCCAGGAGGCCGACCGGTTCGGTCTGGCTCAGCTCCACCAGCTGCGCGGTCGGGTGGGACGCGGGGCGGAGCAATCCTACTGCCTGCTGATCTCGCGGCACCGGGACGAGGTCTCCGAGCCCGCCAACGAGCGGCTCGAGGCGATGGTCGCGACGACCGACGGATTCGAGCTCGCCGAGCGCGACCTGGAGATCCGCGGCGAAGGCCAGCTCGTCGGTGCCCGTCAGTCGGGCCTCACCGATCTCCGATTCACACGGCTCCGGGCAGACCGCGACCTGCTCGAGCGCGCGAAGGAGCTCGCCGCCGAGCTGGAGGGAGAGCCCATCCTCGAGGCCGCTGTCGCTCGCCTGCTCGGCGAGGCCGAGCACGTTGGCGAATCCTGATCGCCGCGTCGTCGTGAGCCCGGCGGGGCGTGAGCGGTCGAGTTAGGCTCGCGCCACCGTGCGAGAGCGCTTCGCCTCCCTCTATACGGCTGCGCTCGCCGACGTGCTCGACGACCGGGGCTACCGCGAGCAGACGCTGCCACACGGGCTGCGACCGCTGACGCCAGGGCTCCGGGTCGCGGGTCAGGCCTTCACGGTCGCCGGAGCTCCCGGCGCTCAGGAGAACTGGGACGCGACGATCCGCGAGACCCTCGCCATGCTCGGGAGCGTCCCCGCCGGCCATGTCGCCGTGTATGCGACCGGCCACGATCGCTCGGCGCACTTCGGTGAGCTCTCCGCCGTCTCGCTCGCCGCACGCGGCGTCGCAGGCTGCGTGATCGACGGCGGCTGTCGAGACACCCGGTTCATCGTCGAGGAGGGCTTCCCCGTCTTCGCCCGCTTCGTCACGCCCGAGGACTCGACGTGGCGCTGGCGCGTGTCGGCGACGCAGGTGCCGATCATCGTCGGCACGGTGCAGGTCGAGCCGGGTGACTGGGTCGTCGGCGACGACGACGGCGTCGTGGTCGTCCCCCAGGCGGTGGTGGAGGAGATCCTCGAAGCGGCCGAGCGCAAGGCTGGGACGGAGAACGAGATCCGGGCTGCCGTCCGGGCCGGCGTCTCCCCGCTCGACGCGTACGAGCGGCACGGCACGTTCTGACGGCCTGATGCGGATCATCGCGGGAACGCACCGCGGGCGGCGGCTCGCGGCACCGAAGGGCGAGCACACGCGCCCGACCGGCGATCGTGTGCGCGAGGCGCTCTTCAACCTCGTCGGCCCGGTCGAGGACGCCGCTGTCCTCGATCTCTACGCCGGCTCGGGAGCGCTCGGGCTCGAGGCCCTCTCGCGCGGAGCCCGCCGCTGCGTCTTCGTCGAGGTCGACGGCGCCGCCTGCAAGGTGATCCGCGCGAACCTCGAGACGCTGGGGCTCACGGGCGCGCTCGTCGTCCAGCGGGATGCCATCGCCGCGCTGAACGAGGAGACGGCCGCCCGCAGGCGCCACGACCTCGTGCTGCTCGACCCGCCGTACGACCGCTGGGCCGCGGTCGAGCTGCGGCTCGGCGAGCTCCTGCCGCAGGTCGTCGCGGCCTCGGGGCTCGTCGTCGTCGAGACCGACGCGAGGGTCGAGCCCGACCTTCCGCTGGAACTCGCGACCACGCGGCGCTACGGTTCCGCCCGGCTCACCCTCTTTCGCCCATGACAGACCGCGAACCCCTCGTCGCCATCAACCCGGGCACCTTCGACCCGGTGACCCTCGGTCACGTCGACGTGATCCGGCGCGCGGCCGCGATCTTCGACACCGTGGTCGTCGGTGTCGTCCGCGATCCCCAGCACAAGCAGACGACGTTCACGGTGGAGGAGCGCGTCTCCTACGTCGAGCACGCGCTCGCCGAGGTTCCGAACGTCGTCGTCGACGTCTTCAGCGAGCTCGTCGTCGACTTCGCCCGCAGGCACGGCGCGCGCACGATGGTGAAGGGCCTGCGCGTGATCGCGGACTTCGAGTGGGAGTTCCAGATGAACCGGCTCAACCATCGGCTCGCCCCGGAGATCGAGACGATGTACGTCATGTCCAGTCCGGAGTACGCGTTCGTCTCGTCGAGCGGCGTGAAGGAGATTGCCTCCTTCGGCGGCGACGTCGAGGGTCTCGTGACCGACGAGGTCGCGGCCCGCTTCCGGGAGCTCTATCCGAACGGGCGACCGGGAGCGCCGCTCAGCCCGCAGGAGTGATCGCCCCGGTGTCCGCGAAGGCCAGTACCATCCAGCCCATGGACGTCCTCGTACTCATCGACAAGCTCGACGATCTCGTGCACAACGCGAAGGCCGTGCCGCTCACCGATCAGGTGCGCATCGATCGCGAGGAGATCTACGACATCCTCGACCAGATGCGCGCCACGATCCCGGAAGAGATCAAGCAGGCGCGCTGGATCGTCAAGGAACGCCAGGAGATGCTCGCCGAGGCGAAGCGTGAATGCGACCGCCTGATCGGCGAGGCGCGCGAGCAGGCGCTCCGCGAGGCATCCCAGACGGAGATCGTGAGGCTCGCCGAGCGCCAGTCACAGGACATCGTCGAGGAAGCGCGCCGCGACGCGCGCGAAACCCGGCTCGAGATGGAGGACTGGGCCGACGGCATCCTCTCGACGCTCGAGGTCAACCTCGACAAGTTCCTGGGCGCGGTTCGCCGCGGCCGCGAGCGGCTCCACGAGCGCTCGCAGGAGACGGTCGTCGCCGGCATCGGCCCAATCGACCGCGACGGGAGCCCGTCGGAGGCCGACAGCTATCACTAGCCTCCGGGTGCGACGCTCCGCGTCGCTCCTGGA
>JACDBY010000490.1 GCA_013694685.1 Actinomycetota bacterium | reverse complement strand
CGCGCGCGAGGCCCCCGCCGCGGCATTCGACCTCGCGCTCGAGGAGCTCGTGCTCTACGAGCTGCACGTCGGGACGTTCACGCGCGACGGGACGCTTGCGGCGGCCGGACGCCGTTTGGCGGAGCTCCGTGAGCTCGGAGTGACCGCGGTCGAGGTGATGCCAGTGGGGACGTTCCCGGGGAACCGCGGCTGGGGCTACGACGGCCTCCACACCTGGGCGCCGCACGAGGTCTACGGTGGCCCCGACGGCCTGCGTGCGTTCGTCGCAGTCGCGCACGAGCTCGAGCTCGGCGTGGTGCTGGACGTGGTCTACAACCATGTCGGGCCGGGGAGCGAGGCGTTCCGGGCATTCGGTCCGTGGTTCACCGACCGCTTCGAGACACCGTGGGGCGACGCGCTCGACTACCGCCTGCGCGGTGTCCGGGAGTGGGCGATCCAGAACGCGGAGCACTGGGTGCGCGAATACGCGATCGACGGGCTGAGGCTCGACGCGGTGCACGCCGTCGCCGACGACGAGCCCGAGCACGTCCTGGCGGAGCTCGCCCGACGCGTGCACGTGTTGCGCCCCGGAGCTCTCGTGATCAGCGAGATGGGAATCCCGGACTTCCGCCCGCTCGAGCAGTGGGGACACGACGCGATGTGGCTGGACTCGCTCCACCACGAGCTGCACGTCGCGCTCACCGGGGAGCGCGACGGCTATTACGCCGCGCACGACGGCTCGATGAGCGCGATCGCACGCGAGCTGCGGCGACCGCAGGGCGGGCGGCTCGTGGCCTGCGCGCAAAATCACGACCAGGTCGGCAACCGCGCGGTCGGAAACCGTCTGCCGGTGGCAAAGCTGAGGCTCGCGCAGGCGGTTGTGTTGTTCTCGCGGTTCACGCCGCTGCTCTTCCAGGGCGAAGAGCATGCCGAACCGCGGCCGTTCCAGTTCTTCACCGATCATCTCGACCCGCGGATCGCGGAGGCGACGAGAGAGGGGCGGCGCCGGGAGTTCGCCGCGTTCGCTGGGTTCGACGGCGAGGTGCCCGATCCGCAGGCGCTCGCGACCTTCGAGCGATCGGTGCTCGAGCCGGCGGCGGGCGACCGGGAGCAGCGACGGTTCGTGGAGCGGCTCCTGTGTCTGCGGCGCGAGCTCCCGCAGGAGCTCGTCGTGAATGCCGACGACGCTGCCCGGACGCTCGAGCTCCGGCGCGGCCGGGCGTGCCTGCGGCTGGACTTCGCCGCGCTGAGCGTGGAGTTGGACGCATGACACGCGAGCTCCGCTGCACCTACCGTCTCCAGCTGGGGCCGAGGCTCACACTCCGCGACGCCCGCGCGCTCGTCCCGACGCTACGGGAGCTCGGCGTCTCGCATCTCTACCTGTCGCCCGTGTGGGAGGCTCGACCGGGCTCCGAGCACGGGTACGACGTCACCGACCCGACGGCCGTGCGCGCGGAGCTCGGTGGGGAGGACGCGCTCCGAGAGCTCGCGGCGGCCGGGCTCGGGCTGGTGCTCGACATCGTCCCGAATCACATGGCGACCGACGCTGAGCACAACCCGTTCTGGCGGGATCCGCTCTGGCGCGCGTCGTTCTTCGATCTCGACTGGCGCTCCGGCGGACACAGGCGCTTCTTCGACGTCGACGAGCTGGCCGGAGTGCAGCAGGAGCTGCCCGAGGTGTTCGAGACGACCCACCGCAAGGTGCTCGAGCTCGTCCGGGAGGGCGTCGTCGACGGTGTGCGCGTCGACCATCCCGACGGGCTCGCAACCCCCGCGCGCTACCTGGAGCGTCTCTCGGAGGCGGGAGTCGAGCACGTGTGGGCTGAGAAGATCCTCGAGCGTGACGAGGAGCTGCCGGATTGGCCGGTCGCCGGGACGACGGGGTACGACTTCCTCGCGCAGGCGGACGGCCTGTTTGCCGACCCGTCGGGAGAGGAGCCGCTCACGAGGCTCTACGCCGAGATCACGGGCGAGCGGCGGCCGTTCGCGGAGATCGCTCGCGAGGCGAAGCTCGAGCAAGCGCGCACGACGTTCGCCGACGAGGTCGCGAGGCTCAGGCTGCTCCTGCCAGCCGAGCTCGCGGCCGCCCTCGATCTCGCCGCTGCGCTCGCGTCGTTCCCGATCTACCGCACCTACGTCGATCCCTCGACCGGACTCGTGAGCGACGCCGACCGTCGCGCCGTGACCCACGCGGCGCTCGATCCCAGGCTCGAGCGGATCCTGCTGCTCGAGGAGCGCGGCTTCGACGCCTTCGTCACCCGGTGGCAGCAGACGACACCGCCGGTCGCGGCGAAGGGCGTCGAGGACACGGCGTTCTACCGCTACAACCGGTTGCTCGCGCTGAACGAGGTCGGTGGCGACCCGGGCGGCTTCTCGACGAGCGTCGAGGAGTTCCACGAGGCGCGGCCCGGCGTCAGCAGCGCTGGCCGCGCTCGCTGCTCGCGACGACGACACACGACACGAAGCGCTCCGCCGACGTCAGGGCGCGGTTGCTGACGTTGTCCTGGCTGCATCCCCAGTGGACGGAGCTCGTGGAGCGAGCGGGGGAGGTGGCAGCCGTCGCGATCGACCCAAACGACGCGTACGTCGTTCTCCAGACGCTCGTCGGCGCGTGGCCGGTCTCCGACGAGCGCCTCGGCGTCTACCTCCGGAAGGC
>JACDBY010000444.1 GCA_013694685.1 Actinomycetota bacterium | reverse complement strand
GCGAACCCGGACGCCGGCACGCTGGCGCACCGATTGCGCCGAGAGACCTCCGAGACGGTCGCGACGCTCCTTCGCGACCAGCAGTTGATCGGGAGATACGCGGACGTGCGCGCCTACAGCTCGCAGGCCCCGAGCCGGCTCGAGGTGATCGCCGGCGACGAGCGCTCCGAGATCGCGGACACGCTCGGGAGTTCCGAAGTCAATCGAGCGGTCGGGGTGCTCGAGAGTCACTACAACCTCATCTGTCTCGACACCGCCGCAGGGGTACTCGGCTCGGCCACACAGGGCGTTCTCGCGGCTGCGGATCAGGCGGTGATCGTGAGCCCGACGAGCCTCGACGGTGCGCGTGCCGCGAGTTCGACGCTCGACTGGCTCGTCCAGCACGGTTACGACGGTCTTGCGTCATCCGCCGTCGCCGTCCTCAACGGCATCACAGCCGCGAACGGCGGGGTCGACGTCGGACGGATCGAGGGACACTTTGCCGCCCGCTGCCGGGCCTGCATCCGCATCCCGTGGGATCCCCATCTCGACACCGGCGCAGAGGTCGCACTCGAACGACTGGGCCCCGACACGCAGCAGGCCTACCTCGAGCTCTCGGCAGTGATCGCCTGCGACTTCGATGAACCCACCCAAAGGAGGTCGTGACCATGTCGCTCTTCTCGAGCCTCGTCCTTGGTGCCACGGGTGTCGGGGGCAAGCCGAACCCGGCCGGCCTTCCCGGAAGCTCGGCGCTCGAATCGCTGATCTCCGGTATCGCCTTCTGGGCCCTTCTCGCAGCACTCGGCGGCCTGTTCATCTCAGCGGCCGTCTGGGCGCTCTCCTCCCACGCGGGCAACTACCAACACTCCTCAATGGGTCGGCGCGGCACCCTGATCTCCGCGGTTGCCGCCTTCCTCGTCGGCGCAGCCCCCGCGATCATCGCGTTCTTCGAAGACCTCGGTCGAACCGTGAAGTAGTCGTGCCCGGCCGCGAAGTCAGCAGGGCAATCGAGCGCGAGCGTCCGCTTTCCCGCCGCGTGCTCGCCTACGTCGTGGCGGCGCTCGGGCTGCTAGCCATTGGTATCGCCATCGGCAGCCGCTTCGGCTCGCCCCGGGAGACATCCCCGCCCGCGGCCGATACAACGTCCGCGCCCCGCACCGAAGCTCGCTCTGCTCTCGAACCGCCGACGTCCGCACCGACGACGCGGACGCGTGCGGCCGCAGTCGCCGCGGCGGCGCTATCGATCACGGCATTCGACGGCGACGTCCTGCTCGAGCCGATACGCCTTCGTGCCGTCGTTGGACGCATCGCGTCGACCGAATCCCGCGCTCGGCTGATCGAGGCCTTTGAGCAAGCCAGTGCTCAGACGCGAGCGAAGCTCGGAACCGGCAGCGTTCCTCGGCCGGTGATCGTGCTCCGCAGCGTCCCGGTCGGCTACAGGATCGAGAGCTTCGCGAGAAACGGGGCAACGATTGCCGTGTGGTACGTGGGCATCGTTGGAAGCGGCGCCACCGTCGAGCCGCAGCAATCCTGGCGCACGCAGGTCGTCTCGCTCGTCTGGGAGGACGCAGAGTGGAGGGTGAGCTCGTTCGAGAGCTCCGCCGGGCCGACGCCGCCGCTCTCCACCGCCGAGATCGCCCAGTCGCCGGGCGAGCTGTTCGCCGCCATCCCGCGCTTCGAGGAGTTCCAGCGTGCCGAGCCCTGAGGGTACGGCTCCGAACCGCTGGACAAGCGCGGCACTCGCGCTTCTCGTCTGCACCGTCGTTCTCACCGGCCCGTTCACCGCCCCCGCACGCGCTCAGATCGGTCCAGTCCCCGACCCATGCCAGCTGCCGGTCGTCGGAAACGTCTGCGCTGCCGTCTCCGGGGCGGTGAGCAAGGCAGCCGCGGAGGCCGGCGACTTCGTCATGCGCGGCGTCACGGCGTGGGTGACCAACGCAGCGGTCTGGGTAACCGGCAAAGTCGGCGACCTGGTCGAGAACACGGCGAGCCCGGATCTGACGGCGAGCTGGTTCGAGGGTCAGTACGGCGCCATGCTGGCCGTCGCAGGAGCGCTCGCGCTCCTGATGCTGATGCTCGCGGTGATCCAGTCGATCATCCGGCAGGACGCCGGCATGCTCGTTCGCTCGGCGTTCGGCTACCTGCCGATGGCGTTCATCCTCTCGGGAGTCGCAATCGCAGGAACCGGGATTCTCGTCGCCATCACGGACGACCTCTCCGCTGCCGTCGTCAGCGGCCTCGGCACCGAGCAATCCGACAACCTGCTCCAAGGGGTCGGCGGCGCCTACAAGAACGCGCTCGACGAGACCTCCGGCATACCGCTCTTCGGCGTCTTCCTCGGAGCGATCATTCTCGCGATCGGCGCGTTCGTGCTCTGGCTCGAGATGATCATCCGCGACGCCGCCATCTACATCTGCGTCTTCTTCCTCCCGCTCACATTCGTCGCGATGATCTGGC
>JACDBY010000433.1 GCA_013694685.1 Actinomycetota bacterium | reverse complement strand
GTGATCCACCGCTACGGGACACCGGCCGACCACGACCGCGCCCACGGCCTCGACGAGGCCGTCTGCGCGAGCGCATCGGTCGGGTGGCGGCGGGCTCGCGCCGCGCGGCCTGAGCGAGGCCCGCTGGTACAGTCGAGGCGTGGACAGGCGCGGCGCGCGAGCGCTCAGCAGCCTTCTTGCGGCCGGCGCGGCCGCGCTTCTCCTCGCGTTGCCCGCCGCGGCGGCGAGCGACACACCGCGGGTGCTCGTCGTCGAGTTCGAGAACGACGTCAACCCGGTCACCCAGGACTACCTGGTCGACAACTTCGAGCGGGCCGAGCGCGAGGGCTATGACACAGTCGTCGTCGAGCTCGACACGCCCGGCGGGCTCGGCTCGTCGATGCGGGAGATCGTCAAGTCGATGCTCGCGCTCGACGTCCCGGTCGTCGTCTACGTCTCGCCTTCTGGCTCGAGCGCCGACTCGGCCGGAGCCGTGATCGGTCAGGCCGCCGACGTCCTCGCGATGGCGCCGCAGACGAACATCGGCTCGTCGACGCCCATCGCGGCGACCGGCGAGGATCTCGGCGAGGACCTGCGCAAGAAGGTGATCAACGACGCCGCGGCCTACATCGCGGAGCTCGCCCGCGAGCACGACCGGAACGCCGCCGCCTCGGAGGCGATGGTCCGCGAGGCAGCGAACTACGGCGCGCGGGAGGCGCTACGCCGCGACGTGATCGACGCGATCGCGCCGACACTGCCGGCGCTCCTCGAGGAGCTCGACGGCCGCCGCACCGTCCCGAAGGGGATCGTCCTCCGGACGGCCGGCGCGGAGGTCGAGCGGGTCGAGATGGGCTTCTGGAAACGGACTCTCGACCTGCTGATCGACCCGAACATCATCGCGCTGATGCTCTCGGTCGGGCTGATCGGGATCGTCGTCGAGCTCTGGAACCCGGGGCTCGTCTTCCCCGGCACGGTGGGCGCCGTCTCCTTGATCGTCGGTCTCTACGGCCTGCAGGTCCTCCCCGTCTCGGCCGCGGGTCTTCTGCTGATGGTGCTCGCGGCCGGGTTCTTCGTCGCCGAGGCGTTCATCGTGAGCCACGGTGCCCTCACGCTCGCCGGGGCCGTGATGTTCGTCATCGGCTCGCTGCTCCTCTTCGACCCGGCGGGCGAGGCGTACCAGGTGTCGCTCTGGACCGCCGTCGGCATCGCCGTGACGCTCGCCCTGCTCCTCGGCGTGGCGCTCAACCGTGTCGTCAAGGCACGCCACAACCCGGTAGAGGTCGGCGTCGGCGTGCTCGTCGGCGGCGAGGCCGTCGTGCGGCGCGACGGCTGGGTCGCGGTCGCCGGTGAGCTCTGGCGCGCCCGTTCCGCCGGGGGTGCACCGCTCGTCCCCGGCGAGCGCGTCACCGTCGAGGCCGTCGAGGACGACCTCCGGCTCGTCGTAGGATCACCGCACCCGACCGAACTGAACGAAAGGATCTGATGTCCACCGCGCTCATCGTCATCGCCGTCATCGCCGTCCTGCTGCTCGTCCTGCTCTTCTCCACGGTCAAGATCGCGCGCGAGTACGAGCGCGGCGTCATCTTCCGGCTCGGCCGCCTCCTGCCCGAGCCGAAGGGACCGGGGCTCTTCCTCCTGATCCCGTTCATCGACCGGATGGAGAAGGTCGACCTGCGGACGGTGACGCTCAACGTACCGCCGCAGGAAGTGATCACCAAGGACAACGTGCCGGTGCGCGTCAACGCCGTCGCGTACTTCAGGATCGTCGAGCCGAAGGCGGCGATCGTCCAGGTCGAGAACTACATGGTCGCCACGTCGCAGATCTCGCAGACGACCCTCCGCTCGGTGCTCGGACAGCATTCGCTCGACGAGCTTCTCTCGGAGCGAGACAAGATCAACCAGATCCTCCAGTCGATCATCGACGAGGCGACCTCGCCCTGGGGAATCAAGGTCTCGATCGTCGAGGTGAAGGACGTCGAGATCCCGAGCGACATGCAGCGTGCCATGGCACGCCAGGCCGAGGCCGAGCGCAAGCGGCGCGCGAAGGTGATCTCGGCCGAGGGCGAGTACCAGGCCTCCGAGCGACTAAAGGACGCGGCTGCCGTGATGGCCCAGCAGCCGATCACCGTCCAGCTCCGCTATCTGCAGACGCTGCTCGAGATCGGCGCCACGAACAACTCCACGATCGTCTTCCCGATCCCGATCGAGTTCTTCGAGACGCTCGGACTCCAGTCGAAAACCCGCGAATAGGTGCGGACGCTCGCCGGAGTCCTCGTCGTCGCACTCGTGCTCGCGGCGGTGGCCGCCGCTGCGCTTCGAGGTCTCCGGCGAGTCGCCTGGTCAGGCGGGGTGGAGGAGGTGGGGCGGACGGCGCTGCAGACGATCGTCGAGGGCCTGATCGTGCTGGCCGCCGTGGTCGTCGGCGTCGTGATCCTGGTCGCGTTGCTCGACTGAGCCCGCCCCGATCGCCGACAGACTCGGTTCTTCGCGAGGGCCCGCGAGATCAGTCGGCCGGCAGGCCAGCGTCGACGGTGCGCCGCATCACACAGTTCTTCATCCCTTTCGGCCGGATGTACTCGAAGCCGGCACGCTCGTAGAGCGTGCGCGTGCCGTTGTAGAGGAACGACGACGACAGCCTCTTCGCATCGGGCGCGATCTCGTGCGGATAGCCCTCCACGACTCCACCACCGGCATCGGCGATGAGATCCACCGCGCCCTGCAGCGCGATGGCGGTCACGCCACGGCGCCGATAACGCTTGTCCACGAAGATGCACGTGATCCGGTAGTCCGGGAGGAGATCCGCCTGGGCCTCGTACTGCTTGCGGTGGTGAATGTTCGGAAGCTGCTCGGGCGAGCCGTACTGAGCCCACGCCACGGCCTCGTCGCCATCGAACACCAGCGCCGCTTGCGCTCGTCCCTCGTTCACGAGGCACCGTTTGAGGTCGCGGTTGCTCTCATACGTCCGGTTCTCGTCCTTGTCGGCGGCCAATGTGTGGAACGACGTGCACCAGCACCCGCCGAAGATCCCGTTATGCCGCTCGACCAGGGCGGCGAACGCGTCCCAGGTCTCCTTTGCCAGCGGCCTGATCACGTACTCACCCACTGAAACCTCCGTCGTGTGTTCCTGCCCTCGCGTCCTGCGACGCACTGACGAGAATGGTGTCCGACGTTAGTCGGACATGGGCTCTTCGGCGGCGGACGCGAGTTCTTCGACCGGCTCGTCCTCGGCGGCGCCGACGACCGGTGCCAGGCTCGAGACCTTCTCGCCCTCGCGGAGGCGCATCACGATCACGCCCTGCGTCGAGCGGCCTGAGCGCTTGATCCCGTCGGTCGCCATCCGGATCACTGTTCCGCCGTCGGAGATGAGCATCACCTGATAGCCGTCGCGGACGATGCGGGCGCCTGCGAGCCGGCCCTTCGCCTCGACGAGCTGGACGGTCTTGACGCCCATCGTCCCGCGGCCCTTCACCGGGTACTCGGAGACGCGCGTTCGCTTCCCCCACCCGTTTTCCGTCACGACGAGCAGGTCGGCCTCGTCGGTCGCGATGTCGACCTCGATCACCTCGTCGTCCCCGCGCAGCTTCATCCCGGCGACCCCGGAGGCGTTCCGTCCCATCGAGCGCACGTCCTTCTCCGAGAACCGCACCGCCTGGCCGAGCCGCGAGACCATCAGGAGGTCGTCCTCCCCGTCCGAGAGGCGGACGCCGATCAGCTCGTCCTTCTCGCGCATCTTGAGCGCGATGATCCCGTCCGCCTTGAGCGGCGTGTTGTACTCGAGGAACGCGGTCTTCTTGATCACGCCCTTCTTCGTCGCGAAGACGAGGTACTTGGACTCCTCGAAGTTCCGGGTCGCGATCACGGCGCGGATCGCCTCGTCCTGGCGAAGCGGCAGCAGGTTCACGATCGCGCGGCCCTTCGCCTGTCGCGAGCCGAGCGGCAGCTCGTGCACCTTCAGCCGGTACACCTTGCCGACGGTCGTGAAGAAGAGGATGTAGTCGTGGGTGGAGGCGACGAAGAGATGCTCTATGTAGTCCTCGTCCTTCATCTCCATGCCCATCACGCCGATCCCGCCGCGTCGCTGCTCGCGGTAGGTCGTCACCGGTAGCCGCTTGATGTAGCCCGAGCGGGTGATCGCGATGACCATGTCCTCTTCGGCGATCATGTCCTCGAGCTCGAACTCGCCCTCGGCGGCGATGATCTCGGTCCGGCGGTCGTCACCGCGCCCGTAGATTACCTTCAGCTCGAGGAGCTCCTCGCGGATCACGCCGTCGACGCGGGCCGGGTCGCCAAGGATGCCGCGGAGCTCGCCGATCCGCTCCTTCAGGTCGGCGTACTCCTCCTCGACCCGCTTGCGCTCAAGACCGGTGAGAGCTCGGAGGCGGAGGTCGAGGATCGCCTGTGCCTGAACCTCTGAGAGCTCGAAGCGGGTCTCGAGCTTCGAGCGAGCCTCGTCGGTGTCGGCCGCGCCGCGGATGATCGCGATCACCTCGTCGAGGTTGTCGAGCGCGATCAGGTACCCGGCGAGGACGTGGGCGCGCTTCTCGGCCTGACGGAGCTCGTACTTCGAGCGGCGGACGACGATCTCGCGCTGGTAGTCC
>JACDBY010000442.1 GCA_013694685.1 Actinomycetota bacterium | reverse complement strand
GTCCGACCCAGAGCGAGATCCGGGAGGGCGTCGCCTTTTTCGGGCGCGCGGGTCAGGCGTTGCTGAAGTCTCTCCAGCGCCTCGACGTCGACCCGCTCTCGGTCTACGGCACGAACTGCTTCAAGTTCGGGACGGAGGAGCCGGCTCAGGCTCGCACCTGGCTCCTGCGCGAGCTCCACATCGTCCAGCCGAAGCTCGTCGTGGCGATGGGAGACGAGACGGTGAGCTTCGTCAATGCGCTCGGCTTCCCCCTCTCGCGCAAGCTCGACGCCTCGCAACCCGGCGAGCTGCAGCGCTTCACGCCGACGATCGAGTCGCTCGTCACCCCCGACGTCGACACGTCACTCGACGAGCAGCCGAAGAAGACCGCGTTCTGGAACGCATTCAAGGCGCTCGGAGCCTGGTGGGCCGAGCAGCCCCCCTACTGAGCGCCCGCCGCACCCTCGCCCTGGCGGCCGTCGTCTCCGGGCTCGCGATCTGGGACGCCCACGCGAGCCGCCTTCCGACGATCGCAGATCGCTGGGACGTCGCGCTGATCGTCGCGCTCGTCATCCCGGCCACTTTCGCCGTCGTCTTGCTCCTGCGACCGCTCACAGAGCCTCGAGGGCTTCCTCTCCTCCTGCTCGCGGTCGCCGTACTCGCGGTTCTGCTCGACCTCGCCGGCCTCGAGTCGTTCTTCAACGTGACGAAGATCGTCGCCTTCGCGCTCTTCGGCTTCTGGTTCCTCCAGCTCCTCGAGGCGCTTTCCTGGGTGGTGCTCGTCGCCGCGATCGTCCCGTGGGTCGACATCGTCTCGGTCTACCGGGGGCCGACGAAGGTCGTCGTCGAGGAGGAGCCAGGGCTCTTCGAGCGGATCGCGATCTCGTTCGCCCTTCCCGGCGAGGACGCGGCCGCGCGGCTCGGGCCACCCGACGTGATCTTCTTCGCGCTCTTCCTCGCCGCCGCCTTCCGCTTCCGCCTACGGGTCGCAGCCACCTGGGTCGCGATGACCGCGGCCCTCGGCGCGACCCTCGTGCTCACCTACTGGCTCGAGCTCGACGGGCTCCCGGCGCTGCCAGCGGTCGCGCTCGGCTTCCTCGTGCCGAACGCCGACCTGCTCTGGCAGCGGCTGCGCTCGCGCCCTGCCGCCACCGTGTAGGTACCGGATCTGTCCGGCACCTATATACCCCGGAATGCAACGCTCCACCGGAGCAGTTTCCGGTGGAGTGTTGCGATGCGGGGAGCTAGCAGTTCTTCTCTGCCCAGGCCTCGATGTTCGCGGAGGCTTCCCTGACCTCCTCCGAGTCGAGCGACGTCGCGAGCTGCTGGAGCTTCGCGATCGCCTCGGCGTTCGGCGTCTCGCCGCTCTGCAGATCGGCGTCCCTCAGCGCCTCGGCGATCTTCCCGAAGTTCTCGGCGATCACCTCGTAGTCCGCCTTGATCTCGTCCGGCACCTCGTCCGCGATCTCGTCGAACACCCGCGCGGCCTGGTCGAGGTCGCCCGACTGCCCGCTGAGCGACTGGGAGAGCTTCGCTCCGATACCCGCGAGCTCGGCGCACTTGCCGCTCAGCTGCCCGATGTCGTCGTCGCCCGTCGTCTCCGTGAGATCCTCCACGTCGTCGGTCGGGTCGTCGCCGGTCGTCCCTTCGACAACCGTCGCCTCGGTGTCGCTGCTTGCGTCGCTCGCCTCGTCGCCGCCGCATCCGGCTGCCGCGAGTGCGAGCAGCGCAAGCGCCAGCACGGCCAGCCATCTCGTGTTCATCCGTTCACCCCCTTTGTCGTCGTCGCCCCCCTGCCTTCATCATCCCTGTCGGCAGCCGGAGTTGCAGGCTGAACCAGCAGCGAGACGCTCTCGATGTGCGGTGTGTGCGGGAACATGTCGACGGGCGTGCACCGCTCGAGCGCGTAGCCGTACTCGTCGCGCAGAACTGCGAGGTCGGAGGCGAGCGTCGTCGGGTTGCACGAGACGTAGACGAGGCGAGGCGCCCGAAGCGCGCCCGTCCGGCGGAGGGCCTTCCCGGCGAGGCCGGCCCGCGGTGGATCGACCACGACGACATCCGGCAGGCCCGCCTTCTCCTGCAGCTCCTCGAGCGACTGGCCGACGTTTCCCGCAAAGAACCGGGCGTTCCCGATCTCGTTCACCTCGGCATTCTCGATCGCGCACGCAACCGACTCCTCCGAGATCTCGACGCCCCAGATCGAGCTCGCCCGATCCGCAAGCGCAAGTCCGATCGTGCCCGTGCCGCAGTAGAGGTCGTAGACGACCTCTACTCCCGTGAGCCCCGCAGCATCCCGCGCCAGGGTGTAGATCGTCTCCGCCATCTCGGTGTTCGTCTGGAGAAACGCGTTCGGACGCACCCGGAACCGGAGGCCGAGCAGCTCCTCCTCGATCCACGGCGCGCCCCACAGAAGCCGCGTCGGCAGGTTCGTGACCTCCGCCGGCCGGTCGTTGATCGCCCAGTGCAGCGATCGCACCTCGGGAAAGCGCGTGACCGTCTCGATCAGGAAGTCCGCGTCGAACCGGTCGCCAGGGGTCGTGACGAGCATGACGAGCGCCTGGCCCGTGTTGCGGCCTTCGCGGACGACGAGGTGGCGCAGGTAGCCGGTCTGCGCCTCCTGGTCATACGGCTCGAGCCCCTCGCTTCGCGCCCACTCCTCGACCGCCTCGCGGATGGCGTTCCCGACGTCGGTCGTCAGCAGGCACTCCTCGACGTCGATCACCTCGTCCCAGCGCCCGGCGCGGTGGAACCCGAGCACGAGGCCATCCTCACCGTGGGCGAACGAGTACTCGAGCTTGTTCCGGTAGCCGAACTGCGACCGCGCGGGGACGATCGGAGCGAGCGGCGGATCCTCGAAGCCCCCGAGACGCAGAAGCGCGTCGCGCACCTGCGCCTCCTTCTGCGCAAGCTGCTCCGCGTAGCCGAGATCCTGGAAGCGGCAGCCACCGCAGACGCCGAAGTGCCGGCACGGCGCCTCGACGCGGTGGGGGCTCGGCTCGAGCACCGCGGTCTTGGTCGCCTCCGCGAACGCGCGCTTGACCTTCGTGGTGCGGGCGCGGACGACATCCCCGGGAAGTCCGCCGCGCACGAAGACGACGAAGCCGTCGAGTCGCCCCACGCCGTTACCGCCGTAGGCGAGCGACTCGATCCCGACCTCGAACTCCTCTCCCTTGCGCACCGGCGCAGCCATCGCCGACGGAGGGTAGCCGCACCCGGTTGAGGCTCTAGATGCGTCGTTTCACCGCAACCCGGTGTAGGTGCCGGACCTGTCCGGCACCTAGGAGACCTTTGCGAAACGCGCAGGCCGCATGCCTGCGCCCTTCGCGGTAGCGGTAGAGTTGCACGCGGCCGTCTGTGCCCGCACCGATCTGCCGATGGCTTGGCACGTCGCGACCGCCCGGACACACGAATCGTCTCAGGCCGGGAAGTTGCTGGATGCGGTTCGTCAGCGCGGCTTTGCCC
>JACDBY010000423.1 GCA_013694685.1 Actinomycetota bacterium | reverse complement strand
GTCTCGCAGGCGCTGAACCACGGCGCGCACAAGTCGCTCGCGGGCTCGCACGTGCTCGTGCTCGGGGTCGCCTACAAGGCCGACATCGCCGACTGGCGCGAGTCGCCCGCCGTGAAGCTGCTCCACCTGCTCGAGAACGCCGGGGCCACCGTCGCCTACCACGACGAGCACGTGCCCTCGTTCGCTGCGGACGGACTCGAGCTCGCGAGCGTTCCCCTCGACCCCGCGGCCTACGACGCCGTCGTGATCGCCACGGCCCACTCGACGATCGACTACGCGCAGCTCGTCGCCGACGCGCAGCTCGTCGTCGACCTCCGCAACGCGACCGGTCGCGCCGGGATCACGAGCGAGAAGGTCTGGAAGCTATGAGGGCATGTCCTTGACGCGCGTCGCCCACGCGGGCGTCGGGGGTTGGGGAAAGAACGTCGTTCGCGTGGTGGGTGAGCTCGCCGAGCTCACGTGGATCTGCGATACGGACGAGGAACGCCTGACCGACTACGCCGGCCGCTATCCGCACGCGCGCACGACCCGATCCTTCGACGAGTGCCTCGGCGACGACGTCGAGGCCGTTGTCGTCGCGACTCCGGTGCCGACCCACTACGAGCTCGCGAAGAAGGCGCTCGCGGCCGGCAAGCACGTCTTCGTGGAGAAGCCTCCGGCGATGCGCGCCGTGGAGATGGAGGAGCTCGTCTCTCTCGCGGAGGAGCGAAACCTCGTCCTCATGCCCGGCCACCTGCTCCTTTACCACCCCGGCCTCCGCGCGGTGAAGGAGCTCGTCGACTCCGGCTCGCTCGGAGAAGTGGCGTGCGTGTACGGGAACCGCCAGAACCTCGGCGTCATCCGCTCGAACGAGAACGCCCTCTGGTCGCTCGGGGTCCACGACCTCTCCGTCATCCTCTGGCTCCTCGGCGAGGAGCCCAGCGAGGCGGTCGCGCACGGGACGGACTTCCTCCAGGACGGGATCGAGGACGTCGTCTTTTGCTTTCTGCGCTTCCCCTCGGGCAGGATCGCGCACATGCACCTCTCGTGGCTCGACCCGCACAAGATGCGGAAGATGACCGTCGTCGGGCGCGAGAAGATGGTCGTCTTCGACGACATGGAGCTCGAGCGCAAGGTCACCGTCTACGAGAAGGCGCCGTGGGAGCCGGCGTCGAGCTACGGCGAGTGGCGCACACGGACGGGCGACATCTTCAGCCCGAAGATCGCAAACGACGAGCCCCTCAAGCTCGAGCTGCAGCACTTCCTCCGACTCGTCGCGGAGGGTCCCGGCGACCATCGCGAGGCGCACGACGGGCTCGCGGTCGTGCGGGCGCTCGATCGGCTCACGACCTCGCTGCGAACCGGGGCTCCCGCCTGAGCGCCGAGGTCCATCCCACTGCGGTCGTCCACGAGGGCACCGTGCTCGGCGAGGGCGTCAAGGTGCTCGAGTACGCCGTCGTCGGGAAGCAGCCGACGCTCTCTGCCCGCTCCACCGCACGCCGCGAGCCGCTGCCGCCGACCGTGTTGGGCGCCGGCTCGGTCGTCTCGACCGGCGCGATCGTCTTCGCGGGCACCACCGTCGGCGAGCGCGTGATCCTCGGCGACCAGTCGTGCGTGCGGGAGCGGGTCATGATCGCCGACGACGTCGTCGTCGGCCGCGGCTCGCTCGTGGAGAACGACACCTCGATCGGCGCGCGCACGAAGATCCAGGCGGGCGCGTACGTCACCGCCTACTCGACGCTCGAGGACGACGTGTTCGTCGCTCCCTGCGTCGTGACCACCAACGACAACTACATGGGGCGCACCGACAAGCGGCTCGAGCTGCTGCGGGGCCCGACGATCCGCCGGGGAGCGCGCGTCGGCGGTGGCGCAATCCTCTGCCCCGGCGTCGAGATCGGAGAGGAGGCGTTCGTGGGCGCGGGCGCAGTGGTCACGAGGGACGTCCCTCCGCGGGCGGTCGTGGTCGGAAGCCCGGCGCGGGTCATCCGCGAGGTTCCCGACGAGGAGCTGCTCGACTCGAAGGACCGGACAGGTCCGGCCTCTACCGCGTCCTGACGACCGCGAGTCGGTAGGCAACCGGCGGGGCGCTCGGTGCTGTTAGGCGAGCC